>DATCZB010000137.1:0-5216 GCA_036526155.1 Gammaproteobacteria bacterium | reverse complement strand
TGCTCGAGCCGATCGTCAACGCCCTGCGCGATCGCGGACTGATCGACAAGACGAGCGGAGATCGCCTCATTCCCGGCCGGGACATCCGGGCTATTCGACTCGCCGAGATCATCGCCGCGATCCGCGGCGACCCGCGCTCGGCGCTCATTCCTCCGGACGAGATTCACCTGCCCGTCGAGACGATCGCGAGGCACATCGATGCGGCTATCGCAGCGGAACTCGGCGACCGGTCCCTCGCCGAGCTCGTGGATGAGGTCGAAGCCTGACGTCGCTTATTGGCCGGCCACGGTCATGCCGTCCACGAGCACCGACCCGCAACGAATCCTGCCGCGATTGTCGACATCGGCCCCGACTGCGCGAATCGAGCGCAACATGTCGTTCAGATTGCCGGCAATCGTGACTTCGCTGACCGGATGCATAATTTTGCCGTTCTCTACCCAGTAGCCTGCTGCGCCGCGAGAGTAGTCCCCGGTCACAGTGTTCGCGCCCTGCCCGAGCAGCTCCGTGACGACCATGACGCTGTCGCAGTCAGCCTGCAGCGATTCCAGCGACTCGGCGTTGGGCTCGACGATGAGATTGTGCACGCCGCCCGCGTTCCCCGTGGTTTCGAGGCCGAGGCGGCGCGCGGAGTAACTCGACAGCACGTAGCCCTGCAGAATACCGCCGTCGACGAGGGTCCGGGGCCGGGTTGCGACGCCTTCGCCGTCGAATGGGACACTGCCCATCGCTCGCGGGATGTGCGGATCCTCCACGATGCGCATCCAGTCCGGAAAGACCTGCTCGCCCTCAGCGCCGAGAAGGAACGACGCCCGACGATACTGCGCCGTGCCGCGAATCGCATCGACGAAATGGCCGAAAAGGGATCGAGCCAACTCCGGCGGGAACAGGACGGGCGTGACGCGTGTCTCGAGCTGGCGGGAACCGAGCCGTCGAACGGCTCGCTCGGCAGCGCGGCGACCTGTTTCGGCTGCAGATTCCAGGTCATCGGCGCAGCGCGCCGAGGTATACCAGTAGTCGCGCTCGAGAGACCCGTTCTCCGCTGCGACAACGCTGACGGCGATCGAGTGGCTGCTCGCAGGATAACTACCGACGAAACCGTTGCTGTTCGCATAGGCCGTCACCCCGCCCCCGGACGAAACCGTCGCGCCTTCCGAATTCTCGATTCTCGGATCGTAATCGCGCGCTGTCTGCTCGGCGGTCCGGGCGATTTCCTCTGCCTCCGGCGTATCGAGCTCCCAGGCATGAAACAGATCGAGATCCGGCGGATCGACGGCGAGGCGCTCGGCATCGGCCAGTCCGGCGCAGGGATCGGCCGTCGTAAACTCGGCAATGCTCATTGCCTTGCCGATCGCCGCCGAGATGCCCTCGGCGGAAAAATCGTTTGTGCTCGCGCTGCCTTTGCACTGTCCCCGGTAGACGGTAATTCCCAGACTGCGATCCTTCTGTCGCTCGACTGATTCGAGTTCTCCGAGCCGGACCGTCACGCTCAGCCCCTCGTCGTGGCTCGCCCCGGCCTCGGCGTGGTCGGCGCCCTGCGCCCGGGCAAGCTCGACGGCTCTCTGGGCCTGCTCGGCGAGCGTCGCCGAAAGCCTGGTTACGTTCATGGTGTTTACTCGTTCGGATGAGACGGCAATTCTAAAACTGTACAATGCGCCGATGAAACCGCTCATCGGCGTCATCATGGGTTCCCAGTCCGATTGGGAGACGATGACGCATGCCGCCACCACGCTGGGAAAGCTCGGCATATCGTTCGAAAAGCGAATCGTATCGGCGCACAGGACGCCCGATTTGCTCTACGAATACGCCGAGTCGGCCGCTTCACGCGGGCTGGAAGTGATCATTGCCGGTGCCGGCGGGGCAGCCCACCTGCCCGGAATGACGGCAGCCAAGACGCGCTTGCCCGTGATCGGCGTGCCGGTTCAGACACGCACGCTGAACGGCGTGGATTCGCTGCTTTCGATCGTTCAGATGCCCGCCGGCATCCCGGTAGGCACCGTAGCCATCGGCAAGGCAGGCGCCATCAACGCCGCCCTGATTGCTGCAGCGATCCTGGCCAACAAGCATCCATCCGTGGCCGAGGCACTGGAGGCTTACCGCCGTCAGCAGACAGCAAGAGTCCTCGAGCAAGGCGAACCCCGCGACGCGAGCTGACTCGAACGACGATGAGCCCCCCGCGCGTTGGAATCGTTGGCGCCGGTCAGCTTGGCCGTATGATGGCGCTCGCCGCCTATCCGCTCGGCATCCAGTGCCGCTTTCTTGATCCGAACGAGCTTGCCCCGGCCGGGCAACTTGCGCCGGTCCGCGTCGGGCTCCTCGACGATGAGCGAGAGCTGAAGGCGCTCGCGGCGGAAGTCGACGTGCTGACACTCGAAATCGAGAACGTCTCGGTAGCGGCTCTCGAATCCCTCGAGGGAACGATTGCCGTCAGACCAACGCCTGTCATCGTCGCCAAGGCGCAGGACCGGCTGCTCGAGAAACGCCTGTTCGAAAGCCTCGATATTCCGACTGCCGCTTACGTGCCGATCGACAACCCCGATGACCTTGACCGTGCGGGCGAGACTCTGGGCTGGCCGCTCGTGCTCAAGACGCGCCGCCTGGGCTACGACGGGCGCGGCCAGCGCGTTGCGCAGTCACCGGCTGAGCTCGAGGCGGCGTGGACAGAGCTCGGATCTGCTCCGGCAATCGCCGAGGCGTGGGTCGATTTCGAGCGCGAGCTGTCGCTGATCGGGGTGCGAGGCCAGGACGACGATCTGGCCTTTTACTCGCTGAGCGAGAATCGTCACCGTGACGGCATGCTAGAGACCTCGATCGCTCCCTACGCCGACGCGGAGCTCGAACGCCAGGCGAGATCGTGGATGACGGCCATGTTGCGCCAGCACGATTACGTCGGCGTGCTGACGATCGAGTTCTTTCATACGGGAACCGGGCTGGTCGCAAACGAGATCGCACCGAGGGTACATAATTCGGGACACTGGACTATCGAGGGTGCCGAGACCAGCCAGTTCGAAAACCACATCCGGGCCGTCATCGGGCTGCCGCTGGGCAGCACCGCACCACGCGGAACCAGCGTGATGCGAAACCTGATTGGTCGCGTGCCGGACAAGGCCAAACTTCTTAAAATCAATGGCTTGCACCTGCACGATTACGGCAAGGAGCCGCGACCAAAGCGCAAGGTCGGGCACTGCACGATACTCGCAGGCGATCGACAGGCAGCGATCGCCAAGCTCGAGGAGCTCGAAACCGCGCTGCGCGGCTCATAGTCAGTGACGCCTGTCCTCGTACCCGCGGCCCTTTTGGGCTAGGCTTTTGTCATTCGCGGCAAGAATTCGATAAATGTACTGCGAGCTTTTCCAACTCGATGAGCAACCGTTCCGGCTGACTCCGGATCCGCAGTTCCTGTTCGCAAGCCGGCAGCATGCACGGGCCAAGGCCTATATGGAATCCTCGGTCTGGCTGGCGGACGGCTTCGTCGTCATCACGGGCGAGATCGGATCGGGCAAGACGACGCTGATCGAGAGTTTTCTCGAAGAGCTGCCCGAGAACGTCGTCCTCGCGCACGTCAATCAGACTCAGCTGACGCCTACCGAGCTGCTGCAGGCCATCCTCGTCGAGCTCGGCTTCAAGCCTTTCGGCAAGGAGAAAGTCGAGCTGCTGTACATGCTCAAGCAGCACATGATCGAGCTCTACGCCGAAGGCAAGACCTTGCTGCTCGTCATCGACGAAGCCCAGAACCTCTCGCGCACCGTGCTCGAGGAAGTTCGGATGATCTCCGGAATCGAAGCACAGAAGGAAAAGCTGCTCAGGATCATTCTCGCCGGCCAGCCGGAGCTCCAGGACGACCTCGGGAGCCAGGAGCTCAAGCAGCTCAAGCAGCGCGTCCGTCTCCAGTTTCATATCGGCGCGCTGTCGAACGCCGAAACGCGCGAGTACATCGAGCATCGGCTCGAGGTGGCCGGCGCGAACGGCAGAAAGATCTTCGAGGACGATACCTTCGATCTGATCTTCAGTTATACCGGCGGCGTGCCGAGATTGATCAATACGCTTTGCGACACGGCCATGCTTTGCGGCTTTGCCGAGGAGAAGGACGTCGTCACCAAGCGGATCGTCATGACGGCAATCGAGGAACTGCAGTGGCCGCCGGCTGTCGGCGAAGGCGCCGACGAGCAGCCGGACGACAGCCCCGACGAGATCGACGAGCTCGGCCGCACCCGGTCGATATCCGCGTGCCCGGCACGGTTCGACATCCTGCTCAAGGGCAAGCTCGTCGCCGAGTTCGACCTGCCGCTTGGACGAATGGTCATGGGCAGAACAGCCGACAATGACCTGCAGATCGCGAGCAAATTCGTCTCCAGGCATCACGCGCAAATCACGACGACGCCCGAAAGCTGCGTGCTCGAGGATCTGAACAGCACCAACGGTGTTTTCATCGAATCGCGCCGCGTTAAACGCCATCAGCTGCTGGACGGCGATGCCATTCATCTCGGCGATCACAGGCTCATCTATCGCGACCTGAGAGCGGGCACGAGCGCCTTCAAGGTCGTCGAAGCTGCCGCCGAGGACGTCTCTGAGGACGTCCCAGAGCAAGTCTCCGAGGACGCTGACTACGGGCCCGTATTCGACCAGGCGGTCAGCGGCGGCGAGGCCGACTGAGGGCGGAGCTAGCCCGAGCGGTCGAAGTGGGCGCGGCTGCGACTGGATCGATAGCCCTTGCGCCGCAGGATCAGCGTCAGGCCGAGCACCAGAGCCACCACACCCGCAACGGCGAGAATCTCCGACCAGTACCAGGAATCGACATAGAAACCTGCGCCGAGCAGGATGACGCCAATCCCCAGATACGAGAACGGGATCGACTCATACAAAACCTTCGGCAGCCACATAGGGCAAGTTTATTCATTCAGGCTTCTTGAGGCGATGTTGCGCGCGCAGCATCTTCCTGAGCAGCGAAGGTTCCCATGAGTCCATGTTGAGCTTTTTTCGGTCTGCTCGGCTCAGGCCGGGCCAGGCCGGATCGTCGAACTTCGCATCTTCGCCCGATTCGGGCGTGGTGTCGGTGGGCTTGTCTGCCACGGGTTGCTCTGTCTCAGGGCATTATGCGTCGGAGACTAGCATTCCCTCTCCGCGGCCGCGGTGACCGCGATCACAGGTTCGATCAGCGGTATGGCTCAGGCCTGGGTGCCGCCTACGGTCAGGCCGTCGACTCGAAGCGTCGGCTGGCC
>DATCZB010000136.1:0-15700 GCA_036526155.1 Gammaproteobacteria bacterium | reverse complement strand
CGCGCCACGGCATGCTCGCGAAAATCGGGCGACACGTAACCGACCCTGAGGCGCCGATCGGGGTCGGTGTCGCTCGGCAGTTCCATGCGCTCCGATTCGAGCGGCGCGACGTGGCGCGAGGCCCAGATGGCGTGCTCGCGTTGCAGGTCGGCCGGTGAATAGTCCGCGTGATAATGCAGCGTCAGCAACAGGTTGCTGTGCAGCAGCGACAGATCGGGCCGCAGCTCGACGGCGCGGCGGAAGGCCGCGATCGCCCCATCGAGGTCGCCCCGGTCCTTGAGCAGGTTGCCGAGGTTCGTTTGCGGCTCGGCATAGTTCGGATTGAGCTCGATCGCTTTCAGGAAGCACGCCTCGGCTTCGGCCAGCTGCCCCTGGCCCTGCAGCAGCCGGCCGAGGTTGTTCAGGGCATCGGCCTCGTTCGGATCGAGCGCCAGGGCCGTGCGATAGGCCTTCTCTGCATCGTCGAGGCGGCCGAGTTGCTCGAGAACCTGACCGAGGTTGCTGTGGTAGATCGCGCCATCGGGCCTGATCCGGACGGCGCTCTGCACGAGGCTCAGCGCAGGCTCGAGATGACCCGTCTGCAAAGCGATGACGCCCAGCAGATGCAGCGAATCGGCGTGCTGGGGCGCTTGCTGCAGGATCTCGCGGTAACCCTGCTCGGCTTCCGCCAGGCGCCCTGCCTGATGGTGGCTTAAGGCCTCGGCGAAGAGTTGGTCTACGTTAGCCGGCATTCAGACACGGCTTGTCCGGCACCGACGTCCGGCTAGCGGCGGCGCTCGACCTGAATGAACCCGCCAATGCTCGGATCGACCAGGCGGTAGGAGGAGCCCCATGGCGACGGGCGAAGCACGACGGTAGCACCGACCCTGAGCGGGTAGCGTCGGGTGCGGTTCTGGCGCCAGATCTGGTCGTTGTCGAGCGTGATCAGCAGCATATCGGGCTCGATCTCGCGGACGGCAGTCACCGTTGCGGTGATGTTGGAAGGCGATTCGGCGGCTCGCGCCGCAGCTTCGGCGGCCTCTGCTGCCGCTGCTGCGGCTTCGGTCGCAGCCTCCTGCGCTTCGCGCTGCTGGCGCTCGGCCCGTTGCTGGGTGCGTCGCTCGGCGCGGCTCAACTCGGGTTCCTCTGGCTGCTCCGGTCGGGCTGTGGGCGCAGCCTCCGCTGCCGGAGCTGCGGGCGCGACCTCGGCTGCCCGGGCTGGCGCGGTGTCGGCCGCAGCCGCCTCGCCCTGAGCCTGTAGACGCTCGAAATCGCGGACGCGAAGCATCTCGTTGACGCGGCTCTCGTAGCACTCGAGCTGTTGCTCGCGGTCCTCGATTTCCACGCAGGCGCCGACGTCTACGATCACGCTTTCGTTGGTCTGGCCGGTTGCCGTCGCAGCAATCAGGCCGAACAGCGCGACGCCGCTGGCTGCGATTGCGAGGGGACGGGAGGCGGGACTCTTGTTGTTGTACTTGTCCATCATCATGGCGCGGGCGGAGTCTTTGTTTACGGCCACAGATTAACATGGCTGCCGGGGCCTCGCTACGCATCGTGGGGGCGGCCGCATTGTGGTGCTGCGCATCATGGACCACATAGCGTAACGGGCGTATGGTAAAAGGCTCAGGAAGAGTGGAGGACCGCGATGAGCAGACTCATGCCGATGTTGCTCGCCCTGTCCGTTTTCGCCGCAGGATGCGCATCTGCACCGACTACAGGTACGGCGCCTGCGTTCGCAGCGACGGGCGAGATGGCCGAGCCCGGGTCCGCGGAGCCGGCGGTCAACGTCGTCACCGAGGAGGAACTCCTGGTGGCGACCGACGAAGAAATTGCCGATGCTGAAGTCGTTTGTCGCCTGATGCTCCAGGCCGCGTCCAACCAGCTCGTGCAGCGCTGCATGTCGAGGCAGGCCTGGCGCACGTACGAGCGGGCCCAGGAATTGTGGGCGAAGCAGATGCTCCGGCAGATGCAGGGGAGTCCCTACCGCTAAGCCTGCTCCGGCAGATCACCTGATGGCAGATATCTTATTGCGGCTGGCGCCGATTTTCTTTTTCTTCGGTATCGGCGTCGTGCTGCGCCAGACCGGTCTCGCGCAAAAGTCAGACGGCGATTTCGTTCTCCGGCTCGCATTCTTCGTCACGCTCCCGCTGCTGATTCTGTTGACGCTCGAGCAAACGACGCTCAGCGCCGACAAGATCTGGCTGCCGGTCGCCAATATCGTGGTCAACCTGCTTTGTCTGGGCGCCGCGTTGGTCGCGATGAAGCCCCTGACGTTGCCGCGAGCGGTGCAGGGCTCGATGGTCATGAACACCATGATCGTCAACAACGCGTTCATGTTTCCGTTCATGCTGGCGATATATGGCCAGAGCGGTTTCGCCGATGCCGTCCTGTACGACTTCGGCAATGCGATCATGGTGGCCACGGTGACCTACGCCACGGCTTTCCGCTTCAGCGATGAGCCCTACGATCGGTTCTCGATGCTGAAGCGGATCGCCCGGGGACCGCTGTTCTGGGCGCTCGTGCTTGGCCTTCTGCTCTCGGCGACGGGTACCTCGCTGCCTCGGCCGCTCGTAGGCGTCATCAATCCCGTTGCGCAGATGACGGCGCCGCTGATTCTGATCGCGCTCGGAATCTTCTTCTCGCTGACGCTGCGACAGGTGAGGCTGGTCGGACTGGCTCTGTTTATCCGCATGGGGCTCGGGCTCGCCTTTGGCGTCGCATTTGCAAGCCTCGTCGGTCTCGAGGGGCAGACTTTCGCGGTCGTTGCGCTTTGCAGCGCCGCTCCGATCGGGTTCAATGCGCTGACCTTCTCGTCGCTCGCCAAGCTCGACATGGACCTGACGACGACGGCCGTGTCGCTGTCGATACTGATCGGGCTCGTCTATATCCCTGTGCTGCTGCTGTTCTTCTAGCGCGGCGCGCAAGCGTGTCGGCGAGCGCTATACTCTCGAATTGACCGACGAAGGTGCGCAAGGCCCTGGAGGGGGATATGTCTGGAGTCAGGGGTATATCGGGATTCATTGGAGTTGCCGCTTTGCTCGGCGTCTGCGCGCCGGCGCTCGCTCATCACGGGTTCGGGCGCTTCGATCCGCGCGGTGAATTCGACATGGAAGGCATTCTGACCGGCCTCGACTTCGTCAACCCGCACTCCTACGTCTACTTCGATGCAATCGGTGAGGACGGTGAGCTGACCCCGATGCGATGCGAGATGCGCGCAGCGACGGTGTTGCGTCGATCGGGCTGGTCGCCCGATATGTTCGAGCCCGGCGTCGTCATCCGGGTCGTTGGTAACCCGCATCTCGACGACCCGACATCGTGCTATGTCGAGACGCTGACGCTCGGCGATACGGAACTTCTGCGCTACCAGCAACTGACCGATGCGTCACAGGAGTTCAGTGGCAACCGGCCCGACCGGCTGGCCTCCGGTGAGCGCAACATCTCCGGCGACTGGGCCCAGGAGCAGTATCTGATCGCGCGCGGCCCGGACGGCAGCGGCGGTGGCCTGGTGCCCAAGAGCATGGTCGGGGGTATCGAGTCCGGCGAGCTGACGATGGCCGACGTGCCGCCCTCGGGCTGGGGCGGCCAGCGCGTGACGTTTACCGAGGCCGGCCAGGCCGCAGCGGATGCCGTACGCGCCATCCCGCCGTCGGAGAATCTCAGGGCGCAGTGCCGGATCACGAGCATCCTGTTCGACTGGGTCTTCGACGGCCCGATCAACCGGATCACGCAACGTGGCGACACGATCACGTTCGAATACGGCCGTGACCTCGTGCGCACCGTGTATATGGATATGGACGCGCATCCGGCCGACATCACGCCGAGTCGTTCCGGGCATTCGATCGGGCGCTGGGAAGGCGACACGCTCGTCGTCGATACGGTCGGCTTCGAGCCCGGTCTGCTCGGTGGCACCGTTGCCCATACCGCCGAGCTGCATGTCGTCGAGCGGTTCTCGCTCGATCAGGAGACGATGTCGCTGCGGCGGGACTATGTGGCCGAAGACCCGGCCTATTTCACGGACCAGTATGCCGGTTACGACATCGTCAAGCCGGCCGATGCGCCGTTCGCCGTCGACGAATGCCGCGAGCTGACCTATATCGACTATTCCGGGGCCGGCGGCGAGGCCGAGTGACGCGGCAGGGGCGCTTATGAAGCGGTTGATTCCCTGCCTCGCGCTCAGCGCCGCGCTGCTGCCGCAGGCGCTGCTCGCGCAACTGATCGCGACCGGTCCCGTGACCAACGGCCATCATCATTTCAATGCCACGAACGTCGCCGAACACATGCGTTTCTGGGTCGACACGCTGGGCGGCGAAGCCGGAACCTTCGGCGACAATATCCCGATCGCGAAGTTTCCGAACGCGCTGATCTTCATGCGTGACCAGGAGCCGACCGGCCCGATGATCGGCAGCTCGGTCAATCATGTTGCGTTCTCGGTCAGCGATTTGCGTGCGACGGTCGATCGAATTCTCGAGGCCGGTTACGCGATGATCACCGAAACCGAGGCGCCGCCGGGGGTCGAGGTCGTCGACAACATCGGCGTGATCTCGGGCGACGGGCCGGTGACGGGCATCGCCTACGCCGCAGGGCCGGAGGGCATCAAGGTCGAGGTGCTCGAGACGCGCGGCCAGGAAGAGCCGATCGTCAGTCATCACATCCACTTCTTCGGCGAGGATGCCGAAGCCATGCGGGCCTGGTATATCGACGTCTTCGGTGCCGTCGAGCGTCCGGGCAGTGTGAACGGCATCATTGGCGCCGACCTGCCGGGTCTCGGCCTGAGCTTCTCGGCCAATGCGCCGGATATGGCGCCGACGACAGGCCGCGTGCTCGACCACATCGGCTTCGAGATCGATGGTCTCGAGGCGTTTACCCGGGAGCTCGAGGCCAGGGGCATTACGCTCGATGTGCCGTATCGCAGCGTCCCGCAGCTCGGGCTCGCGATTGCGTTTATCACCGATCCGTGGGGCACGTTGATCGAGTTGACCGAGGGCCTGGACGAGGTACCGTAACTATCGAGCCGTCGATATTGCCGCGAGTGCCCGTACTTGCTGCGTTGACAGTCCTGGGCTCGGCCGCAGTCGCCCAGCCGGCGGACGAGATGGCCGGCGGCGGTCTGCTCGGTGCGCCGCAGCCCGTTGTTATCGAGCCCGTCTTCGAGGGTGGCATTCGCAAGAATCGTGGCCTCCAGGTGCCGGCAAACCTCAGGCTCAATCCGGAGCGGCGGCTGAGTGTCGGCTACACGGCGTCCAACAGCTATCTGAATCCCGGTTTTCTCGTCTGCGCCGATCGCAGCTGCCAGCTCGAGTACGAGTCCGACCACACCGGCAACCTGCTGCACGCGAGTATCCGTCAGCCCGTGCTGCGGGCTTTCGAGCTCGGCGTGACGGTCGGCACGTATCAAATGAACAACATCGCCGGCTTCTCACCGATTCATCAGCTCGCGAGCGACAGCTTCCTCGAGGTGTTTCATAAGGACATCCTGCGTGAGGACAGCCTGCCGACCTTGAGCGACGCGCCCAATGGCCGGCAGGTCTTTACGATGACCGACCTCGATGGCCGCCGGCTGACGCTCGAGCCCGAGCGGTTCTATGCCCTGCCGCTGCGCCTCGATCTGACGCGTTACGTCGACATCCGTGACACCGGCCGCGTGCGCATGGTGCTCAACGCCGGCCTGCATCTTGCCGTGCCGCTCGAAGGCGACGTCGATCTTGCGGCCGGAAGGTCTGCGTTCGCGCGAGGCATCGATCTTGGCCTGTCGGCGAACTTCACGCGCATTCGCAGGCTGACGCCCAACGTGTCGAGCACGTTTCATGTTCAGGTCGCGCGCATCAGGCACGACGTCCATGTCTCCAATCCGAACTCGCCGCTGCATGGCGACGACGACCAGCGCAGTCAATACGCGCTGACCTATGGCCTGCGGTTCGACGGCACGTTTCGGGGGCGGGCCCCGTGCTCATTCGGCATGAGCCAGCTGACGATGAGCGCGCAGTTCGACAAGTCGCGCTACTGGACCTGGGACCCCCTGGTCTTCGAAGGCGGAAACAATCTCCGCGGCGCCATTCTTGGCGCCAATGATTACGGTATGTTGAGCTTCGGCTGCGAGTTTCGCGGACGCCAGTATCAGGTCTCGTTCGTCGAGGACATTGGCGGCTTTTCGCAGGCCTTTTCCGACGACGGCTCCGGCACGTCCTACGACCCGGACTTTGCCGTCGGGGTCGCCGTTTCCTGGATTATCGGATCCCGGTCCGACGGTTGAGCGCTCAGAACAGCGAGCGATCGTCGCAGGGCGAGGGCTGATAGGGCACGTTGGACGGGTAGACGACGTCCGAGCCGGTATAGGGCTCGGCGAAGTAGAGCGCGTCGTGGGCTTCGAACTCTCGCGTCAGCGCCAGCGTTTCGGGGTCGAGTGAAAACCGCTCTATAAGATGCAACTCGTCGCTTGTGGCCAGGCCGCGCGTCAGCGGGCCGGCCCGAATACCGACGGTATCGACGACGAGCACGTCGTCTTCCCAGCGGCCGATCGAGTGACCCGTCAGGCTGAGCTCGAGTGCCTCGGGATGCGAATCCATATCGAGGTGAATCGTGCGCGAGTAATCGAACTTGCCGTACTCGAGCCGGATCGTGCCGGGTGCCTGCGTGATCCGGTTGACCGGGCTGTCGTAGGTCCAGTCCATCAGAATGCTGATCGGCTCGCAGCGCATGGCCGGGTTGACCTCGTTGCGCAATTCCGCCTGAGCGGCTGCACCGGCTTCAGTCAGCTCCACGCCGCCGATGAACAGCCGCGACGCTGCGTCGGCGGCAATCAGCGGGACGCCGCTGCGGCGCCCCGTCCCGGGCGACCCGGAATCCGCCGCCTCGTCATCGGCCTGGCTCAACGGCACGAGCGACCCGCCAACGCCACGCGGGTCCGACATGACGAGCTGCTCCGCACCCCATTCGCCGGCGATGTTCGGATCGCCATTGGCAAGTCTCGGGGCCCGTGGGCGTTCATTGACCGGCACAGGCGGTGTGCGCTGCCCGTAGCGGTCGATCGTCGAGCCGTCGTCGAAGATCACCGTGCTGACGTAGCAGGCGGCCGGATCGTTTCGGTCGGGCGAGCCCGCGATGGTGACTTCCTCCCCGACCGGAAACATGTCGGGCGACCAGCCGGACCTGCGCAGGGTCGTCGCCGACCGCATCTCGCACCGCATCGGGACCGTCGTGCCGTCGGCGCCTGTCACGTCCAGATACAGCCAGGAATGCGGGTTGACGAAGGCGAGGTCGGTGACGACGCCTGTGATCTCGATTTCCTCGTCCATGTTGAACGACCCGAAGCCGTGATGGGCTCCGACGCCGGACGAGAAACCGGCGAGCAGAGGAACCAGGAAATATGCGCGCATCGCCCCATTCTAGAAGAGCGGGGCTCTCAAATCGACTCGCCCGGCGAGGCCGCACGCGGGCGGCGACGGCCCGCGAAACGGCTATACTGTGCCCAGATCGCAATATCCTTCAGGGGGAAGAAAGATGCGGCAAATTGCCCGATACGGCGCGGTTCTCGCCGCCGGCGCCGTCGTTGCGCCGGCGGCTCTGGCGCACCATGGTTTTGGCACCTTCGTCATGGACGAGGACATCGAGGTCACAGGTTCAGTCGCGGGTCTCGATTTCGTCAACCCGCATTCCTGGCTCTACATCGACGTGGTCGACGAGAATGGCGAGACGGTCGCCATGCGGTGCGAGATGCGTTCGGCCAATACGCTCCGGCGCTCGGGCTGGACGCCCGAGATGTTCACCCCGGGCCGCGGGATCACGATCACCGGATCGCCCGACCGCGACGACCCGTATTCGTGCTACGTCAGCACGGTGATCTTCGACGACGGCACGAGCATCGACCGTTACGGCCAGATCTCGGCGCCGGTCGAAATTGGCCAGGGCGAGCGGCCCGTGCGCCTGGCGAGCGGCGAGCCCAACATTTCCGGTGACTGGGCCCAGGAGCAGCGCGTCATGACCGACTCGCGCGGACAGCGCGGGACGCTCGTGCCACTGAGCGAGGTCGAGCAGTACGCCGACGATCCCGAAGCGGCGGGCGTCATTGGCGGCGCGCGCGGCACCGAGCAGGCAGCGATTCGCGCCGAGGCGGCGCGCCGCACGGCGGACGGAGAATTCGCGAGCGCGGAAGAGGCTGAGGCCGCAATCCGGGCCGAGAATGCCGGCGGCGCTGGTGGCGGTTTCCGCTTCGGCGGCGGCAACCTCCTGAACGAGGCTGGCCAGGCGGCGCTTGCCGCCCGGCAGACCGGCGACCGGTATGCGATGTCCTGTGTCTATACCAGCATCGTGTCCGAGTGGGGCGGTGAGCCGATCAACCGCGTGACGCAGCGCGGCGAGACGATCACGATTCAGTACGGTCGGCTCGGTGTCGAGCGCACGATCCACATGGGCCTGGCCGAGCACCCCGACGATATCGAGCCGAGCCTGACGGGCCACTCCGTCGGGCGCTGGGAAGGCGACGTCCTGATCGTCGATACCGTCGGTTTCGCGGAGGGATTCTTCAACGCCCGAACGCCGCACAGCGATCAGCTGCACGTTGTCGAGCAGTTCTCGTTCGACGCGGAGGCCAATCAGCTCGATCGAAGCTACACGGCGACCGACTCCCTGTACTGGACCGAGGAGCAGACCGGCTCGAATTCGATGGATAGTTCACCCATCGCCTATAACCCCGAAGTCTGCGAGGATCTGACGATCGACGAGGACGTCGAGCTGGGCCCGCGGAGTGGACAATGACGATCTCCAGGCGCGATGCGATCAGGGCCGGCGCCGGCACGGCCGTCGCTCTGGGGGCTTCTGCCGGTGCCCCGGCTCTTTTCGCTCAGTCCGGTGATCTGATCAGGAAGACGATTCCGGCGAGTGGCGAGATGATCACGCCGGTCGGTATCGGCACCAACCGATACAGCGTCAGTGAAGCGGAAGAGGAGCGCGCGCCGCTTCGGGATACGATGGCCCGTTTCGTCGAGATCGGCGGGCAGGTCATGGATACGGCAGCCGTCTACGGCACGTCCGAAATCGTTATCGGCGACCTCGCGCGCGAGCTCGGCATTCGCGACGATCTGTTTCTCGTGACCAAGACCGACATTCGCGGCCAGATTCAGGGTGAGGAAGGGCTGCAGATGGCCTTCGATCGTTTGCAGACTGACATGATCGACGGGTTTCTGGTCCACAACTTCGCCAATACAGCCAGCGAGCTGGCGGTGATGCGCGAGTGGCGGGCCGATGGCAGGATCCGCTATATCGGCGCGTCGACCTCTTCCGATAATCAGCATGAGCAGATGATCAACTTGCTCGAGAACGAGGAGGTCCAGCTCATCCAGGTCAATTACTCGCTCGGTGACCGTGAATCAGCGGAGCGCGTCTTGCCGCTGGCGCAGGATAAGGGCGTGGCGGTCATGATCAACGTGCCTTTCGGTGGCAGCTTTGGTGGCGCCTCATTGTGGAATGCGGTCGAAGGCCTCGAGCTGCCCGATTTTGCGGCCGACTTCGGGGCGGAGAGCTGGGGTCAGTTCTTCCTCAAGTACATTATTTCGCACCCGGCGGTCACGGTTGCCATTCCGGGCACGCGTCAGGTGCGCCACGTCAACGACAATATCGGCGCCGCCAGAGGCAGGTTGCTCGAGGCATCGGAGCGCCGGCGCATGGAGCAGTGGTTCGACAGTCTTTGAGTCATTCCCGGGGGGACCGTGTCGATATGAGTAAAACAAGAATCCGCGCGCAGCTGGCTTCGATCGCGTTGGTCGTTCCGGCGGTTGCATTCGCCCAGTTCGGCGCCGGTTACGGCCCGCCGCTTCAGACGATTCCGCCTGACAGGGAATTCGAGTCATCGGCCGAGCACTACGCCTGGTTGCTCGAGCAGACAGGTGAGCCGACCGAGCACACATTCGAGACCCTGCCGCGATGGGACGGCCTGTGGAACACGGCCGGCAATACGATGATGGATGCCTTTATCGATTACCCGGCAGGCGAATCGTACTTTACGGGGCAGGTGCGCGAAGGTGTGCTGACGCCCGAATACGAAGTGGCCTACAGGGAGCGCTGGCGCCAGCAGACCGAGCTTGGCGAGGTGCAATACGATCGCCTGACACATTGTGAGCCACCGGGCTACGCACGCTGGCTGCTCGAGCCCTATACCCACGAATTCATCAACCTGCCGCACATGTCGTACCAGATCAACGACTTCGCCAGCGGCACGCGGCGAATCTATATCGGCGGCGAGCATGTCAATCTGCTCGGCACCCATTCGTGGTACGGCGACACGGTCGGATTCTGGGACGGCGACAGGCTCATCACGCATACGGTCGACCTGTATCCCGCCGATTTCACGCGCTGGGCGCCGATGACGAGCAACCAGTTCGAGTCGGTCGAGGTCTGGGAGCTCAAGCAATATCCGAATGGCATCGAGCGCCTCGAGGTGCAGGTGACGTTCTATGATGCGTATGCGTTCGAGAAACCGGTGCATGCCGTTTATGCATTCCGTCACGCGACGACGCTGGAGGAAGCCGGTTATCGCGTCACCCACTGGGAGTGCGAGCAGACCAACAATGCCGTTATGGATGCCGATGGCTCGACAACGTATCGCCTGCCGGGCGAGGAAGGCTTCGTCGACCCGCGAGGCTACACGCTGTTTCCGGAGCTGCCCGGGCAGTCGTTCGATCCGATTTATAACGTCAGTCTCGAAACTGACTAGAGGTTTGTCATGACGATTCGATTATTCAGCAGAGTCTTGTTTCTGGTTGCGGGCGGCCTGACCGCTGCGGCTGCCATGGGCCACCATTCCTTCACGGAATTCGATCGCGACACCGAGCTCATCACGACCGGCACGGTCGTCCGGTGGGAATTCAACAATCCCCACTCGTGGCTGCGCGTGAACATACCCAACGACGATGGCACCGAGACGCTCTGGAGCTTCGAGGGTTCCGGGCCGACGAGCCTGATCGGACGCGGGATCATCGGCTCGACGTTCGAGCCCGGCGACACGATCACGCTGATGTTCTGCCCGATGCGCGACGGCCGCAATGGCGGTCACATGGGCTTCGCCATCCTCGATGATGGCAGCTATATCAACCCGAGCGACGGCGGCTGCAACGGCAACGACGCCAACATCGAGCGCTGGAAGCGCTGGCTCGAGCAGGGCTATACGTCGAACGCGGAGGCCATGGCCGCCGAGGGCGACTGACAGCTTTGCCGGCAGCGCCTTGCGGCGTTAGCGGGCGTTATTCTCCGAGCGCGAGTAGCGTCACTTCGGCGACGGGGTTGACGTGCAATTCGAGCACGTGCCCGCCGATCGTGCTGCCATCCGATAGTGCGAGAACGGCATGCAGATGCACGTTCGGTTCACCGTCACGCATCGATATCGTGCCGTCGAGGGAGACGAGCTCGCTCTTCTCGTCGACCGGAATCAGCCTGAACACGAAGCTGCCGATCGAGGGGTCGCCAAAGGCGAGCAGCGCCGTCGACAGGCCGCCGAGGCCTGTAATCTGAGCCGACCGGATCCCTTCCGATTTTGCCAGGTCGGTCAGCCCGGAGAGAATCTCGTCACCCGCCGAGAAACGCACCTGGTAGGTATGCGCGACGGTCGGCTCTTCCTCGACCGCCATGTTCGGCGCGAGACCGGGTTCGACTGCCGGGTTCCTGACATAGCCATCCGGCAACTCCTGTGCCTGGGCTGCGCTGATGAATCCTGCCAACGCCAACGTGGCAGCCAGCGGGACGCCGCCCACCTGTCGCAATGCACCTCGAATCATGGTTCTGGCCCTCCCCCAGTTCGGTCAGGCCCGAGTCTAACGCAGCGGGAAGGCCGTCGAGCAACTCTAGTATCATCCGCTGACAGTAGCAGCAGAACAAAGCGGACATTTCGCACCGAAAGCCATGACCCGATTACCAGCACCAGTGGCGTGCCTGATGCTCTCGGCCGTGTTTCAGCCGGCGCTCGCCCAGGAAGAGTCCGACGGCGGCGCCGTCTTCGAGGCGTCCTGTGCGGCGTGTCACGGCAATCCCGATCTGCCCGACGCGCCCGGCATCGAGATCATGCGCGAGTTCCCGCCCGGCGGGATCGTGAACTCGCTCGTCAACGGCAAGATGCAGCCGCAAGGCGTATTGCTCAGCGACGAGGAACAGATTGCCGTTGCCGAGTTCATTACCGGGCGTCCCGTCGATCGATCGGTCGGCTTCTTTGCCAATCGCTGCACGACGGCAAGCCCGCTCACGGCACTCGCGCCCCGCACCGACTGGAACGGCTGGGGCAACGGCCTCGATAACGCGCGCTATGCCGCCAACGGCGGGCTGACGGCGGCGGACCTGCCCAACCTCGAGCTCAAGTGGGCCTTCGGCTATGCGGACGTCGTCTCGGCGCGTGCCCAGCCGACCTATGTCGACGGCCAGTTGATCGTCGCCAGCGAAAACAGCGAAGTCCATTCGCTCGACCCGAAGACGGGCTGCACCCACTGGACCTATGAGGCAGAAGCGGGCGTGCGCACGGCGATTGTGGTCGGGCCCTATGACAAGGCCGACGGCTCGGCGGGGCTCGCGGCCTATTTTGGCGACATGACGGCGAATGCCTATGCCATCGACGCGAATTCCGGCGAGCTCATCTGGCGGGTCGAGCTCGACGCGCATCCGGGCGCAGCGATCACCGGACCCCCCGCCGTCTACGACGGCCGCGTCTACGTCCCCATCCAGGGGCTCAACGAGGAAGGCAGCGTGGTTCGGGTCGATGGCCAGTGCTGCACATTTCGCGGGCACATCGACGCGCTCGACGCGCATACGGGCGAGCTGATCTGGCGCAGCTACACGATCGACGAGCCCGAGCCTCGAGGACGCAACGACGAGGGGGTCATGGGTTATGGCCCGGCCGGCGGCGGCATCTGGGCGCCGGCAACCTTAGACCCGGAGCGGGGCCTGCTCTACGTCGCGACCGGCAACGGTTATGCGGATCCGCCCCAGCCGACGACCGACGCCGTCATCGCCATCGAGATGGATACCGGCGAGCATCGCTGGGTCAACCAGGTGACGCCCAACGACCAGTGGGCCGGCGGATGCCGTCCGGAAAATCCCGGCAATCCGCTGTGTCCGGATGCGATGGGTCCGGATTACGATTTTTCATCGCCACCGACGCTGGTCCATGGCGAGAACCGCGACCTCGTCGTGTTGCCGCAGAAGTCGGGGTTGACCTACGCGATCGATGCGTCGAACGGGGAGCTGGTCTGGGAATTCCGGATCGGAGCCGGCACGGGCCTGGGCGGTCAGTGGGGCGGCTCGACCGACGGGCAGCGGTTCTATGTCGGCGTCTCGGACATGACCTCGGCGAATCCGGGCGGGATCCATGCGATCGATATCGCGAGCGGTGAGGGCGTCTGGTACGTGCCGCCGACCGATGCGCTGTGCGCCGATGCCGAGCGCTGCCGTCCCGCTCAGGGTGCGGCCACGACGCTGATCCCGGGCGCCGTCTTTTCCGGTTCACTCGACGGCGGCATGCGCGCCTACTCGACCGAAGACGGTGCTTTGCTCTGGCTGTTCGACACCAATCGCGAGTTCGAGACGGTTAACGGTGTCACGGCACGGGGCGGCAGCATGGACGGCCCGGGCGTGACCGTTGCCGACGGCATGCTCTACTTCAATTCCGGCTACGGCGGCTTCGGGCGCGCCGCTGGCAACGTTTTGCTGGCCTTCGGCCCGGCTGAATGACACCGGGGTCCGCCGGACCGGCCTGGATGAGCTGGCTCGGCATTGCGGCCGTCCTGCTCGGCGTGCTGTTTACTGCCTACGAGGCCAACGAATGGATGCGCCAGGTCGTGCTCGAGCACGCAACGCCTGCGGACCTCGTGCTGCCGCAGGCGGACTGCCCGGAAGACGAGCTCGAGGAGGAAGGCCTGAGCGTCGCCGAGTGCGAGCAGCTCGTCGAGGACGTGCGCAGCTATGTCGTGTCGCGCCCCGGCTGGTTTGGCGGCATGCAGGCCTGGCTCGCCGGCCTCGGGACACTGCTGGCCGTGGCGTCGGTCGTATGTGGTGCGGCGCTGGCCAATTACAAACCCATCGGCGCACGGGCGGGTGTCATGGTCTTCGGCGCGCTGACGGCGATTGGCGTCGGTCACTTCGTCGTCGTCCAGCTTGCGGGGCCGATCCTGCGCGCGATTCATCTGCCGCCGACGCTGCTCTGGATTGCGGTTCACATGGCCTTCGCCATTGCCTTCTCGATCGCCCGGGAGCAGCCAACCCAGCCAGTCGCCGCGGATTCGACTCCGCGGGCATACGGCCGGTTCGAAATCGGGACCCACTGGTTCCTCGCGATCTCGGTGTTCTTCCTCTTCTTCTCGAGCTGGTGGATGCTCGCGCTGCCCTTGCCCTCGGACGCGTTCCGGTTTCGGGAATTTCCGTTTCAGCTGCACAAGAATCTGGGTATCACCATCGTCCTGCTGCTGATTGCGATGGTTGTCATTCGCATCACGCGCGGTCAGCTGCTCGCGACCGTCAGCCAGGAGACCGCCACCATGCACAGGCTCCGGACCGGCGGGCATATCGCGCTCTACGTCCTCGTCTTTGCCGTCTGCGTCACGGGCTACATGTCCTCGAGCTACAGCGGCTGGGGGACGACGTTCTGGTGGCTGGTCGACCTGCCTTACTGGGGCCGCGAGGACGAAGAGCTGAACCAGCTCTACTCGGAACTGCACCTCTGGACGTGTTGGGCGCTACTCGTCGCGATGGCAGCGCATATCGGCGCGGCTTTGCTGCACGCTCTTCGCAACGACGGGGTCGTTCGGCGGATCGTGCGCTGGTAGCGCGCTGACGGCAAGCCGTCGCCGCGCCAACAGGCGCCGACATTCCAGGCGATACGGCAATGGCCGCGGGCCTGCGCGGCGAAATCGCTATTGTTCGGTGATGAGCTTATGCGTCGCGACACGTCGGTGACGCACCAGCGACTGGTCGACGCCGTCTGCGGTAATCGCAACCGAACCGTCCTCGATACGCATGACCCATCCCTTATCCTTGAGATACCAGAGGTGGAAGTCGAGCATCTCCTGCGGACAGCCGGTCAGGTGTTCCAGGTCGAACGTCCCGAGCCCGGGCTCACGTGGATTGCGTTTCCGCCTGGTGTAGAGCACGGACAAAATGCGGTCCTGCAGCAAGTTGTCCTGCTCGAAGTTGTCGTTATCGCCGGCTTCCTCGACCAGGCTCCATTGATAATCGACGTTGGCCTTGCGGCGGGAGTCATAGGCCGCGCGGCTCTCTGGCTCTTTCAGCGTGCTGTACGCCTGGACGACCAGATGGAACCGGTCGGCATCGCCCGTGCCTTCACGGTCCGGGTGATAGCGCTGCGCGAGATAGCGATACATCCGCTCGATGGTTTTCGGGCTGGCATTCGGACTGATCTCGAGAATTTCGTACCAGTCTCGGCTCTCATCGTTGTTCATGCGGACTCCACAGGCGGCATCGGTCGCGCGATCGAGTCGCCCGGCGCCAGGCCGGGCAATCTAGCTCAGGCCGTCAATAAGCTATCTCGCCAGGCGAGATAATGCTGCGACCCAGGTCTCGATTAGGTTGACGACCGATCCTGCTCTTGCTGCCGGTGGCCGATTGCCCTGAAGACGAGCTCGAGGAAGAGGGCCTGAGCGTAGCGGAGTACGGGCAGCTCGCCGGCCCCATCGTGCGCGCGATTCACCTGCCACCGATGCTGCTCTGGACCTCCGTTCAGCTGCAGAAGAATCTT
>DATCZB010000135.1:0-10958 GCA_036526155.1 Gammaproteobacteria bacterium | reverse complement strand
GCCCAGACCGTTACGGTTCAGGCAGGCACAAGTATTTCTGTTGAGCTGATGGAAAACGTTCACTCCTCGTTCAACACTCAAGGAGAGGTCATACATCTGCAAGTGACTGATCCAGTTGTCGTCGACGGTGTGACCGTCGTGCCGGAGGGTGCACGCGTCGAGGCAGAGGTTGGTAACGTTGAAGGGACCGGCATGGTTGGAAAGGCCGGCGGAATCAGTTTTCATCCTGTCCGAATCGCAGCTGCCGACGGGCAATGGCTTTCGCTGGACCCGACAAATTTCGGCGATGAAGGCGAAGGCGCCGGAGCCGGAATGATTTTCGCAATCGGCCTGTTCGCGAAAGGCAAGCCAGGTTTCGTGCCGCGCGGGACAAATTATCGGGTTACGATTCGCCGTGACACAGAGGTCTCGGCCGACGTCCTGGCCGCAGAGCGGGAGCTGTCCACTGGCGAAGTGACGCTGACCGGCACGGTGGAGCCGGTGGCGACGATCAGGACGAAAAAGAGTAAGCCGGGCCGCCCGATTTCTCTTGAGCTCAATGTTCCTTCAGACCTGGGCTCTCTCGTGCCGACTGGTGCGACAGCTGTCACCATCGCCTCTTTCAACGATTTCGTGCCTGAGCGGCCTGTCCGATCGAGCATGGTCGAGTTCGATCAGAGGGACAACGTCCTGACTGCGACATTCGACTGGTGGCACGTCATCAGATACGCCCAGCCAGGTAGAAACTCGCTTATTACGCAAGTGGAACTTTCGGATGGGCGCATAGCTCAGGCTGACCTCACGATGACGACGGATTGGCAGATCGACTAGGAAGCAGCAGAGAACATATTTTCCGATCTCACGGTCGGAGGCACGGCGAGGGGGCATCTCTGTATCCGCCTGCGTCATCCCGGGTTTCGACCCTGGTGTAAGTCTCGGTCGGGTCTGAGCCGGCCGAGGCTCATTCCGGGGCAGTCAGGAAATGCACGCTGAAGAGTTGCTTCTCGTCGGTCCAGACCGATTCATGTTGCCATCCCGCGCGGCCTGCCAGGTCGGCGAAAGAATCAATCGAGTACTTGTGTGAGTACTCCGTCACGATGTGCTCGCCTGCCTCGAATCGGATCGTCTCGTCCGCAAGATCGACCGAATGTCGCGTCAGCGAAACCAGGCGCATCTCGATTCGCTGGTGGCTGCGGTCGTAGACCGCTTCGTGCGCGAACTTGTCGAGGTCGAAATCCGTGCCGACGGATTCGTTCAGGTGTTGCAGGGCATTGAGATTGAATTCGGCTGTCGTGCCCCGGCTGTCGTTGTAGGCGGCCAGCACACGGTCTTCGTCCTTGACGAGGTCGACACCGATCAGCAACGCGCCGCCGGGTTTGGCCTCGCCGCGCATGACGTCGAGCAAATCGACCGCTTCCGCTCGCGTGAAGTTGCCGATCGTCGAGCCGGGAAAGAATACGAGATTGCGCGCGGGCATCTCGGGGTGTTCGGGCAGATCGAAAGGCTTGGTGAAGTCGGCGACGACGGGCTTGATGCTCAGGCTCGGAAACTGGGCCTGCAGCTCTTCCGCCTGCTCGGCAAGGTATTCGCCCGAAATCTCGACCGGCACGTAGGCGACGGGAGACTCCAGATAGCTCAGTAGTTGTCGCGCCTTTGCATTCGAGCCTGCGCCGAATTCGATCACAGCAGCTTTCGGCCCGACTCGCTTGGCGATGTCCGGCAGGTGCGTTTGCATGATCCGGTGCTCGGTGCGAGTCGGATAGTACTCGGGCAGCTCGCAGATCTCGTCGAACAGTTTCGAGCCGCGCTCGTCGTAGAAATACTTCGGCGAGATCTGTTTCTGCGTTGCCGTCAGCCCCTCGATGATCTCCGCCTGCGCTTCCTCGAAGAGCGCATCGTTGTCGGCGGTGTTACCCGGCTTTTCGGCGAGAAGACTCATGAATTGAAATTTCCTGTTCTAACTGTCCCTGGCCAACCGGAAACCGAGAAACTGCCAGCGGTCGTGTGGATAAAAGAAGCTGCGGTAGGTGGGGCGAAGATGGTCGGCCCAGGTTGCGCAGGAGCCTCCGCGGACGACGAGCTGATTGGCCATGAACTTGCCGTTGTACTCACCGAGCGAGCCGGCCAGCGGCCGGAACCCGGGGTAGGGCGTGTATGGCGTGGCCGTCCACTCCCAGACATCGCCCCAAAGCTGATGGATCGGGCCGGGTGAGTCGCTGCTAACGGGCGCCGGATGCAGCAGACCCCGATCGAGCGTGTTGCCGGCGATCGGTCTCTCGGCCGCCGCAAGTTCCCACTCGGCCTCCGACGGCAGCCGTGCATCGGCCCAGCGCGCGAAGGCATCCGCCTCATACAAGCTGACATGACATACGGGCCCATGGGGGTCGATCGGACGAAAGCCGCCGAGCGTGAATTCGGACGCCAGGTCTTCCGACCAGTAGAGTGGGCGGTCCCAGCCCTCTTGCTGAACGCAGGACCATCCATCCGAGAGCCACAGCTGCGAGTCGCGATAGCCCCCGTCCTCGATGAAGGCCCGATACTCGCCGTTGGTCACGAGGCGATTACCGAGCTCGTGGTTCTCGACGAGCACGTCATGCCGTGGTGTCTCGTTGTCGAAGCAGAATCCGTCGCCCGCATGCCCGATCTCGAAACGCCCTGACGGACGGCCGACGAACTCGAGCGGTGCCGGGTGCGCCGACGCGGACGAGCTGGTCTCGCGATAGGCCGGTTGCAGGGGATTGGTAAAGAACACGTGCTTGATATCGGTCAGCATCAGTTCCTGATGCTGCTGCTCGTGCTGCAGGCCGAGCGTCACGATGAAGGCCAGGTCCGGATCGTCGCCGGCGGCTGCGATCAGGTCGAGCATGGCGGCGTCGACATGCGCCCGATAGGCGAGGACCTCATGGAACAGCGGCCGGTTCAGGAGCCCCCGCTGAGTTCGCGCGTGCATCGTCCCGACCGAGTGGTAGTAGGAATTGAAGAGGTAGAGGAACTTCTCGTTGAACGGGCGATACGTCGGGCTCGATTCGAGCAGGCAGAACTGCTCGAAAAACCAGGTCGTGTGCGCGACGTGCCACTTGGTCGGGCTGACCTCGGGTATCGTCTGAATGACGCAGTCTTCCGGGTCGAGGCCCGCTGTCAGGTCAATCGATGCCTGACGAACTTTCCGGTAGGCAGAGGCTAGAGAGACGTCGTCCGCCGGCTGCTCCGCGAGCAGCGGTGATATTGAGATCATTACGGTTCAGGATGCACATTTCACGCTAAGTTGTCTATCGCGTCAGGAGACCGCCGCAACGAAGCGATTTATTTCATGCTCGGTGGTAAAAAAGGCCGTCGAAATGCGGAGCAGATCGATGTCCGGCCGCTCGCGGACAACAATGCCCTGTGACGCCAGCCGTTCGGCAAGCTGCTTGAACGCGCCGCCCTCGCAGCGAATCGAAACCAGGCCTGCGTGACTCTCAGGCGTGGCCAGGAAGGCGCGCCCGGTCTCAGCCAGGGTTGCCCGCGCATAGCCGGCAAGCTTTGTCGTTCGCTCCCGAACCCAGGACCAGCCAAGGTTCTCGCGCAGCCACTCGAGGTGATCGGCGGCGGCTTCCAGAACGGGCCAGCCGTGAGTTACGCGATCGAGGCGTGTCCAGTCGATCGCGCCGGCACGGACGAACAGGGCACCGAGTCCCTCGGGTCCGCAGAGCCATTTCTGCACGGGCATCGCCGCATAGTCGATCGGAGTTCGTGCCAGGTCGAGCTCGCCGGCACCGACGAGCTGGGCTCCATCGATGAGCGTCCGAATGCCGCGAGCGCTCGCAAACTTCGCGATTTGCTCAACGGGCAGCCGCTGGCCAGTCGCATAGGCGACACCGGAGAACACGATGAGCCGCGTGTGCGGTGTCACGCAGCGCGCGAGCCAGGCAAGGCTCTCGGCGTCGTCTTCGGGCACCTCGGCGATTTGCAGGCCGACGTTCCCCCGCGCTGCGAGCTCATCGAGTGCTTCCCTGCAGGGCGGAAACTCGAGTTGCGTACTGACGATCTCGTCACCGGTTTCCCATGGGTACCGCGCGAGCAGGGTGCGGATCGCGGCCGTGGTGCCTCGGGTCAATTCGATCTCGCCGGGGCTCGCCCCGAGCACGGTCGCCAATTCGCACCGAATCCGCTCCCGAGCTTCACCGATACGCTCCCACCGAAATTCTCTGGCGCGGCCGGTTCGCAGGTCTTCCTCGGTGCAGCGCGCCAGCGCATCGGCGTAGATTCGCGACACCGGGCCCACACTCGCCGTGTCGAAATAGGCGAGCTCGTCGACAACCGGAAAGATGCTCCTGGCGAGCTTTACTTTTGAATCCGCTTGCATGATCGTTCGAGGCGTGATCGAGCTCGAGGCCGTCTCCAAATCCTATCCTAACGCGCCTGGGCCCGCCGTCGAGAGCCTGAGCCTGACGATTGGCGGCGAGTCACTGAATGTCCTGCTCGGGGAGTCCGGGTCGGGCAAGACCACCGTGCTCAAGATGATCAACCGGTTGATCGATCCGTCCTCGGGCCGGATCCGGCTGGACGGCGAGGATATTCAGTCGCTCGACCCGATCGCGCTCCGGCGGCGAATCGGTTATGCGTTTCAGGGCGTCGGCCTGTTTCCGCACATGACGGTCGGCGCGAACGTCGCCGTGGTGCCGCGGCTGCTCGGTTGGTCGGAGACCGACATCTCGGCTCGAATCGATGAGCTGCTCGAGATGGTCGGTCTGCCGGCGGGTGTCTACGCCGGCCGCTATCCGCACCAGCTGTCCGGCGGGCAGCAGCAACGAGTCGGCGTCGCGCGGGCGCTCGCGGCCCGTTCGAGGGTGCTGCTCATGGACGAGCCTTTCGGTGCGCTCGACCCGATCACGCGCGACGAGCTGCAGCGCGAGCTCAGGCAACTGCAGCAATCGCTCGGGCTCACGATCGTGCTCGTGACCCACGATGTCAACGAGGCGCTCCTGCTCGCGGATCGTATTGCCGTCATGAAGAACGGTCGACTGCTCGCTCACGACACGCCCGCCCGTCTGCTCGAAGAGCCGCCGCACGATTACGTCCGAACACTCATGGAGATGCCGAAACGCCAGGCGACGATGCTCTCGGCGCTGGCCGCGCATGCGGCAACGGAGACTCGCTCGTGAGTGGCGTCTGGGCAGAGCAACTGGCCTTGCTGCCCGAGTACCTGAGCCGGCACCTGCTGCTGAGCATCACGGCGCTCGTCGCCGGAATCGGACTCAGCCTGCCGCTGGCATTCGCGTCGATCCGGCACCGCTGGCTGCAGGGGCCAGTGCTGATGGTGGCGAGCACGATTCAGACGATCCCCGGGCTGGCGCTCCTGGCGTTGATGGTTCCGCTGCTCGGTCGCATCGGTTTCGTGCCGGCCGTGATTGCGCTCGTTCTCTACAGCATGCTGCCTGTCCTGAGAAACGCGATCACCGGCATTGCGCAGGTCGACGCGGATGTCGTCGAGGCCGCGCGCGGGCTTGGGATGACGCCGAATCAAACGCTGTTCAGGGTTCAGCTCCCGCTCGCGCTGCCCGTCATCGTCGCCGGGATTCGCACAGCCGCCGTCTGGGTCGTGGGCATTGCGACCCTCTCGACTCCCGTTGGGGCGACTAGCCTCGGCAACTTCATTTTCAGCGGGCTGCAGACGCAAAACTATGCTGCCGTCATTACCGGATGCGTGGCGGCCGCCGCGCTTGCGGTTGCGCTCGATCTTCTGATCCGAGGCATCGAGCTCGCGTTGTCGCGGCGTCAGCGCACACTGATCGGCGCGACGGCGGTCGTCACCGTCGCCGTGCTCCTTGCGGGCCTCTGGCCGGCGCTGCAGTCGGCCATCGTGTCGGAGCAAAGGCCGCGCGTCATCATCGGCACCAAGACCTTTACCGAGCAGTACATTCTCGGGACCCTGATCGCGAATGAGTTGCAGACTGCGGGGTTCGAGACGGTGATGCGCGAGAGCCTGGGTTCGACGGTTGCCTTCGATGCACTGGCTGCTGACGGGATCGACGTGTACGTCGATTACACCGGTACGATCTGGGCCAACTACATGGGTCGCGACGACAATCCGGGCCGTGCAGCCATTGCCGACGAAGTCGCGACCTGGCTCCGCACCGAGCACGATATCGAACAGATCGCGACGCTCGGGTTCGAAAATGCCTACGCGCTCGCGATGACGCGCCCGCATGCCGAGCGTCTCGGCGCCACGACCGTCGACGATCTCGTGCCATTTGCGTCAACGCTCAGGCTTGGCGGCGACTACGAATTTTTCGGACGGCCTGAGTGGGACAGCCTTGCTGCAAGTTACGGACTCGCGTTCGAAGCGCTCGTGACCATGGACAGCACGCTGATGTATTCGGCCGTCGATGCAGGCGAGGTCGACGTTATTACGGCTTTCTCCACTGACGGGCGGATCCCGGCTTTCGATCTCGTATTGCTCGACGACACGCGCGGCGCCTTGCCGCCATATGACGCTGTGCTTCTCGTCGCGCCGACGGCCGAGTCACGGGTGCCTGGCTTGCGCCACGTCCTCGGCCTCCTCGACAATGCGATTCGCGTTGAGTCGATGCGTGCCGCGAACAGGCACGTCGACCTCGACGGTGGCACGGTCGCGGAAGCCGCGACCCGGCTCGCCGCGGATCTCGTGCGTTAACCAGAGGGAATAAACAATGATGCTCGAGGGATCTTGTCACTGTCAGGCGGTCAGATTTCGGCTCGAGTCCACCGAGCCCGTGCCGTTCATGCGCTGTTACTGCTCGATCTGCCGCAAGACCAACGGCGCCGGGGGCTATGCGATCAATCTCGGTGGAGATTTCAATACGCTCGAAGTCGAAGGCGAGGAAAATATTTCCGTCTACGTCGCGCGATTTCCCGATGGGGAGGGCGGTTTCAAGGACAGCAACTGCGAGCGGCGCTTCTGCAAGCGCTGCGGCAGCGGGCTCTGGGTGTATTCACCCGACTGGCCAGACCTCGTGCATCCGTTCGCTTCGGCAATCGATACCGAGTTGCCGCAGGCGCCCGCGCACACTCATATGATGCTGACCTCGAAGTCCAGCTGGGTTCCGCTCGAAGCGAACCCCGGCGACAAGCAATTCGATCAGTATCCGGACGAGTCGCTGGCCGACTGGCACCGGCGCATGGGTTTCCCCGCGGGCTGAGGAGTCAGTGCCGGCCGGCGTAGTAGGCGGCGACGCGAGGCTCTGCTGCGATACGCGCGTTGTGCTCCGCCAGTGTCGGCGCCACGTCGGTCACGATGTCGGCTGGAATGTGATCGAGGAAGCCTGATGTCAGCCAGCGCGTGTCGATAAATGCCCTGAGATCGGCCACGGTCAGACGGTTGTCGGAGAAATACTCGCCGCCGCCGCGCTCGAGCAGATCGCTCAGGCCGCGCAGATAGGTAGGAATCCACCCTTGAGACAGTTGCTCGCGCGCCTCGCGGAGCTCGTCGCCCTGCAACCGCATCGTCTTGGCAATCTGGTTCGTCAGGTCCTCGAGCGCGCCCAGGACCTCATCACAGTAAAGCGCCTGCAGCGGATCCTCGGGATAGAGCCCGGCCATCCTGCCGATATAACGACTCAGCGCATTCGATTGCGTTACTGGCTGGCCGTCGATCTCGAGCACCGGCACGCAGGTGAACCGCAGGGCGGTGCGGCCCTCCATGAACTCCTGGAAAGAGATTCGATTGTCCTCGAACGGCACCCCGGCGATATGAAAGGCGATCCGGATCGGCTCGGCACGCCCGCCATCGATATCGAAGTACGTCAGCCGGTATTGCGTCATCTCGTTTGCCTCTATTCCGGCCAGTCCGGCTCGACTTCGACTCGCTCGAAGAACGGGTTGCCAAATTCGTCCTTGAGATCGATCAGGAAAACGTTGTTCTCCTGACAGATATATTCAGACAGCTCGGCGCCCTCGGACCACGGAATGTCCCATGCGACGGTCCAGGGCTCGCTGTACGCGCCCGGGTCGATGATGGTCGCCTCGTAATGAAGCGTGTTTCGATTGGGCCGCGAGAATCGTTCGATCGTGCGCAGCTCGTCGGTGTGCATCGTGCCGTCGAACAGGATCCAGGTTTTTTCGTTAAAGCCGGTGGTTTCGACGACCAGCGTGTCGTTGTTCTCGTAATGGCCAACCGAATAGCCAAAATACGTCGGATTCAGCGACTCGCGATCCGGCAGCGGGCGTCCGTCCATGTGGATTTCCCGCCAGACGTGCGTGCCGCCTTCGAAGATGAGGATCACGCGCTCGCCTTTCTGATCCTGAATGATCTCGGACGGATACGGCGTGCCCATCATTCGGGGGCCGCCCGGCGGCAGGCACAAACCCTGAGGGTCGTAGGCAACGCGCGTTTCCTGATTGTAGGCCTGCATCGCCTCGGTCCACGGCAGGTACGGGATCTCTTCGCGGCCGACGAGCCGGTCGCGCATCACTCGAACCCACGGCTGCATCCAGATACCGTCGCCGCCGAAGTCGATCAGGCCATCGTCGAAGCGTGGCGCGGGCGGGCCCGGCTCATGTTCGTGTTCGCCGCCGCCCTGCGCGGTGGCTTCCCCCATGCCGGCAGCCAGGATCGCGAAGGCTGCGAGCTTTAAATGCGAGTGTTTGTTCATGCGCGTCACGCCATCCCCGATACGTTAATTAGTTTGCGTCTTCTTCGACGTCTGGCTGGCTCGAGCCAGCGAACAGGCGTTCACCGGACGAGAGCCTGACAGAACGGGCGTTGGCCTTGTAGCTGCCGTCCCGTGCTCGCGAGCCTTCCACATTGACCTCATCGCCGATCTGCAGGGAGTTTCGCGTCCAGCCTCGGCGCATCAGGCCATTCGGGCTGCCGAGCTCGACGGCCCAGTTGTTGTATTCCCCGTTCTCATCTTCCACGTCGATGTAGAAAAACGTGTGTGGATTCAGCCACTCGACCTTGGTCACGTAACCGGTCAGATCGACTGGCTGGTCGGCATCGAACTCGGCCGCGAACGAATGATGTGCTGCTGCCCGCAGCGCCGTGAATGCCGCCGTTGCGGCTATCAATGTGATGAGGAAACGATTTCTCATGTTTCAAATTCTCCGCCCAGCGCTCGCTGGTTCAGGTCAGTTCAATGTAAGCAGGAAGACACCTTGCTCGGCACCGTGCGTATAGGTGCCCGAATAGCGCCGGTTAACCCACGAGCCGAGGTTCTCCAGCTTGCCGGTCGCGACGAACGGCGCCGTGCCGCCGGCCCCGGTGGGCATTTCGGCTTCGATCGTCAGCGTCCAGGTGTCGTAGTCGATTTCTGCGCGCCGAACCTCGACGCTGTTTCGGCCAGGGTTGATCGTGCCGACGAGGCTGAGATCCTCCCAGTCCAGCACGAGCAGCATCCGGTTGCGATTCTCCGCGCCCGTGCCCCAGTAGCCGAGCCACGACCCTTTGGCCGGGTGCCCGACCTGAGCCGCGAGCGGTGCAGCTGCAACCAGCAAGGCAACGGCTGCAATTGATCGATAACGTCCCGCAATTCTTAGTATTTCTGGCATCTGAGTCTCTGGTTCAGTTTTTTGACGACCCCGTCCGGGAGGGGAGGATACCATGCTCCGACCCTCGAATTTCACGTCTGTCCGCTCCTGGTTAAGCGACCAGCCGCGCGAGAAAATCAGGCCTGTGCACCGAGCGAGGGACGCGATATTCGTATTCGATCCTTACTCTGCGGATGTCGATAACTCTCCGGATGTCGAAGCCGACGCGTTTCCGTTCAATCTGCCGCCGGACAACAAGGCGGAACTCAGGGACAACGCCGTGCTGATGGTTCAATCGGATCCCGGCACGCGTCAGAAGGGACCCGAGCGCATTGCGGCGTCCAAGGCCGTGCTCTTTGTCCTAGAGTTTCGCAAGATCCTTCTAGTGCCTTGAGGTCGGGCTGGATTACATTTTCAACAGCGCTGCGGGCAACCAGGGCACGCAGATGCGCAATGACGCCTAAGGAACGTGAGGGAGCACTCGACTCATGGAGCGCCGTCTACTCGAGAGAAACAAGGTTTCGACCACCGTCTACCTGGACGTGCCGGGCTCGAAATCGATCCGTTGCCGCGCCACGAATCTGTCTTCGATGGGCGTTTTTCTCCAGCTCAATGCTCCGGGGCTGCCCAGCGGCACGGTGGTCAATCTCGTGTTTGCCGTGGATCTCGGCGATACGGTGAGACTGCATCGTCGCAAGGCTGTCGTTACGCACGTTGCTGACGGTGGAGCCGGCCTGATGATGCAAGGGCGCTCACGGGTCAGGCAGACGGCGCAACAGGGCGCCTGAATAGTTCGCAGGATCTGACTGTCGGCAAGCGCCGCTGCGTGATCAATTGCCCTCGGCGCCGAGCGGGCCTTGCATTCGTCCCGCTTCACGGATCGTTTCCTGCGCAGCTTCGCGAGCCAACTCGCGCTCGGCCCGGGTTGTGCAAATCCTGACTCGGCGGTGCGTGCCAGTGACTGACTCGCGCCGACAAACGATCCCTTCATCATTGCCATCTGATTCCTCGGCCGTTGCAACGCGTGCAGACGTGTCGCGCGCCTCCCGTTCGCTTCGACGCAACGCCCGCCGCTCCGCGCGGGTCAACTCCCGCTCTTCCGCCTCCTGGTTGCCCGATGCAGCTGCATTGGCCGGAACCGACTCCTGAGCGAATCCGGTCACCGTTGCGAAGTAAAAACCTGCGATAACAATCGAAACGCACACTTTCATTTTTCGGGTTCCTATTCGCTGCAGACAAAGCTTGATGCATCGTTGGGGTCGCCCTCACCGTCCCATTGGGCCACCTCGGGGAACGTGCAAAGTGGGCGCGTCATGTCCACCTCACCGTCGCGCACCCGCGATGCCGTGATGCGCTCGGGCGCCACTCCCTGGTCTACCCAGGCGTCCAGGGCACCCAGGAAGTCAGCCTGATCGGGACCGATGCCGCCGGCACAGTGGCCCATGCCCGGCATCATGAAGAGCCGCATCCAGTCGGACTGGTCCTGGCCCATC
>DATCZB010000134.1:0-24857 GCA_036526155.1 Gammaproteobacteria bacterium | reverse complement strand
CATATAGCTCCTGCGCTGTTTACGACCCGATCGGTGAGCCCGGCAATTCAACCGACCGCGGCGGCTGCGTCAATCTGCTCTCGTCGCCGAAGTCGCAGATCAAGAAGGGCCACTCGATGGGAGCATCGTGCTGCCAGATTCAGGTCGAGAGATGGAACGCCGGCGAGATGGCGCTGCCCGAAGAACAGGAAAAGGTCGCCTGAGCATGAAGAAGTGGAATCTGATCGTAGACGTCGCCAAGTGCACGAACTGCAACCTGTGCACGCTGGCCAATCAGGACGAGCACGTCGGCAACGAGTTCGAGGGCTATTCGGCGCCCATGCCGCGGCACGAGCACCTCTGGATCGATATCAAGGCCAAGGAGCGTGGTCACGGACCGCTGATGGATGTGGTGTTTCTTCCGGTCATGTGTCAGCACTGCGACGATGCGCCATGCATCGCGGCGGCCGAGAACGGTGCGGTGACGAAGCGGCCCGACGGAATCGTCCTTATCGATCCGGTCAAGGCCAAGGGCCAGCGCGCGATCGCCGACGCCTGCCCTTACGGCGCGGTGCGCTGGAATGAGGAGCTGCAGCTGCCCCAGCACTGGTTCTTCGACGCCCACCTGCTCGATGCGGGCTGGGTCGAGCCGAGGTGCACTCAGGTTTGCGCGACGGGGGCGCTGAAGGCGGTTCAGGCCACGGACGAGGAGATGGCCGAGATCACGAATCGCGAAGGTCTCGAGAACCTTATGCCGGAAGCGAACACGAAGCCCAGGGTCCACTACAAGAATCTCCGTCGCTTCACGCACGAGTTCATTGGCGGGACCCTGATCCGAACAGTCGACGGCGTGACCGATTGCGTCGCCGGCGCCGCGATCAGGCTCGAGCGCGGTGGCTCGGTGGTCGGCGAAGCAGTCAGCGACGCCTTCGGAGAATTCAAGCTCGACGGTCTCGAGCCCAACAGCGGGGTGTACCAACTCAGCATCGAGGTCGACGGTGCCAGGGCGAAGCAACTCGAGATCGAGCTGGCCGACAGCACGTATCTCGGCAGAATCGAACTGGCTGCCTGATCCGGGGCAGCGTGCGGAGTCGGGGCGTCGGAATGTTTGAAGCTTCGATCATCAGGCGCCTGGCGGCACTGCTTGCGGCATTGAGCCTTGCGGCGTGTCAGGGCCAGGCGGAGTCCGAGCGATTTCGGATGGGGTTGCCGACGCCGCCGACCCACGTCTGGACGCTGGAAGCAAACGCGTTTGCCGCAGCGCTCGAAGAGCGCAGCGGCGGCGAGCTCTCCGTCGTCGTGTTTCCGGCAGGCCAGCTCGGCAATGACGCCCAGATGTTGCAGCAGCTTCAGACCGGCGCGCTCGACATGGCCTTCATGCCGATTGCCGAGATCACGAACCGACTGTCCGAATTCGGTGCGCTCTATGCGCCTTACCTCGCCGCCGATGTCGAGTCGGCGGCGCGGCTGCTGAACAGTGCCGAAGCGACGGCGCTGCTCGAGCAGCTTCCGGAACGGATCGGCGTCGTCGGCGTCGGCTATGCGCTCGGTGGCATGCGTCAGATCGTGTCGCGCAACGCCGTGGAAACTGCGGACGACATCAGTGGGCTGAAGCTCCGGGTCACGCCGCTGGCGCCGATTCAGGACTTTTACGAATTGCTCGGTGCGGCGCCGATTCCGTTGCCGATCGGCTCTGTGTATGACGCGCTGGCCAACGGCCAGATCGATGCCATCGACATGGATCTGGAGAACACCTGGAAGCAGAGATACTACGAGCTCGGTGAGACTGTCATCCTGTCCAACCACATGATGTTTCCGATGGTCGGGCTCGTGTCGGCGGTCAAGTGGCGCACGCTCGATGCCGCAACCCGCCAGTTGATCGGCGACACGATGGCCGAGCACTTCGAGCGCATCGTCGCGACCTATATCGAGGCCGAGGCCGAGTATGAACGCGAGCTCAGGGCCGCCGGCATAGAGGTGCTCGAGGTCGGTCCCGAGTTTTTCGGCCCGGTGCTGGAGCAGTGGGAAGCGCGATGGCTCGACCAGGCACCGGTGCTCGAGGACCTCAGACGTCTGGCACCGGCGGGCGGATCCGCGCCATCCGACTGAGCGTTCGGGCCGCGGTTTTCAACGTGGGCGCAGCCCTGGCTCTGATTCCCCGCATCTCGAACGCGCTATTGCGTTTCGAGAAGCGGGCCGCCATCGCGCTCGCAGCTTCGCTATTGCTCCTGATCCTGCTCAATATCGTGACGCGAGAGCTCGAGTCGGCTCTGTTCTGGGTCGACGAGCTTGCGATCTATACGATGATCTGGATGGCGCTGATCGGGGCGTCTGCCATGGTGCGCATGCGGACGGGTGTCGCGGTCACGATCGTCACTGATCTCCTGCCGCTGCGGCCGAGGCAAATCCTGGCGAGAGTCGTCGACGCCATTCTGCTGGCATTTGCCGTCGCGTTGGTCGTGCTGAGCTGGCAGTGGTATGACCCGATTGCGCTGATTCGGAGCGGGTTCGATTTTGACCGGTTTGCCGAGCTCACGCTGAAATTCATCTACAGCGAGCCGACCAACACGATCGGGATACCCAAGTTCTGGGTCTGGCTGGCCGTTCCGCTCATGTCTGTGAACATGACCGTTCATGCCCTGGCGAATCTCGTTGACGGCCTGCCTTCGGGCCTGGAATCCGGAGCTGACACGGGCCAGTCGGCGTCGCAGGAGCTTGGCCTGTGACCGCGGCCGTCTTCGCCTTCCTGCTTCTCGTCAGCGTGCCGATCGCCTTCGTCCTCCTGGGCACGGCGCTTGCGTATATAGAAATCTCCGGCAACGAGGTTCTGTACCAGTCATTTCCGCAGCAGCTCTTTAGCGGTATCGAGAAATACGGACTCATGGCGATTCCGCTGTTCATGCTGGCCGGCGAGATGATGAACCGCGGTGGGCTGATTCGGCGCCTGATCGGTCTTGCGAGCCTGTTTGTATCCGGTCTGCGGGGCGGCCTGGCCTACATCAATCTGCTCGCGAACATGATGATGGCTTCGATCATCGGCTCCGCTACGGCGCAGATTTCCGTGATGACGCAGGCGATGGTCCCGGAAATGGAGCGCGCCGGCTATACGCGTGACTTTGCGGCCGCAACGACAGCGGCGGGGGGGCTTTTGTCGCCGATCATCCCGCCGTCCATGCTTTTCGTGATCTTCGGCGTGCTCGGGCAGATTGCGATCGGCGATCTCTTCATCGCCGGAATCGTTCCTGGCCTGTTGCTGACGGGCGGATTCCTGCTCCTGGTCGCCGTACTCGGTCTGGTCCGCGATTTCCCGAAAGGACAATGGATGACGCGGCGTGAGGCCGCACGCGCGGCAATCCGCGGTCTGCCGTCGACAACGGTGCCGATCATCATCGTCGGAGGCATTCTGCTCGGCATCTTTTCGCCCACCGAGTCGGCCGCGGCGGCCGCGCTCGCCGCGCTTCTGATCGGGCGCTTCGTTCACAAAGAGCTGAATCTTCTCGACCTGCCCGAGATCCTGCTCAGGACGGCCTTCAATTCGACGCTGGTCCTGTTTCTCATCGCGACGGCCAACGTATTCGGCTGGGTCATCATTTTTGAAGAAGTGCCGCAGCGTCTGACGCTCTGGCTGACCGAGCTGTCGAGTGATCCTTTCGTCTTCATGCTGCTGGTCAATGCGGCGCTGCTGGTGATCGGTGCATTCATCGATTCGATCGCGGCGCTGATCGTCGTGGTGCCGCTGCTGCTGCCGATTGCGCAGACAAATTACGGGATCGACCCGTTCCACTTCGGGGTCGTCGTCTGTATCAACCTTGTGCTCGGCATTCTGACGCCGCCTGTCGGAACCGGGCTATTCATCTCCGCCACCCTGGCCGGGATCAGCCCCGGCAGGATCTTCATCGCGCTCGCGCCTTTCCTGCTCGTGACGGTCGCCGTACTCGTGCTTCTCAGCTGGCAGCCCTGGCTGGTAACGGGCGTGCTCGGTTGACGCCTGCGTCGAGCAATGGCGCATCGATTACAATGGACGGTCTGGGTTTAATTGCCGCAGCGCGGACGTTCGCGTTCCTTTCGAACAGGCTGCGAGGCAGAGAATAAACTGGAGGGACCCGTCCGTGAAGCTTCGATTGCTCGATGATTCGATTCGGCTGCGGCTGTCGCGCAGCGATGTGATTGCGGCGGAGGAGCGCGGCTTCGTCGAAGGCCAGACACGATTTCCGGACGGCTCGACGTTCACGTTTGCGCTCGAGGCGCTGGCGGACGGCGCGGCCGGGGCGGAATTTGCCGGCGGGCGCATGGTCGTCAGGTTGCCGGCGACCGAGATTTCGACCTGGGCCGGCGATGACGGAGCCGTCTCGCTGCACGGCGAAGTCGAGTTGCCCGGGGGCAACCAGCTGACGTTGCTCGTCGAGAAAGATTTCCAGTGCCTGACCGGACGACCGGATGAGGATCAGGCGGACCTGTTCACCAACCCCGAAGCCGGGGAGTGCTGATTCCGTTTGAGGAAGCGCGACTACAGGTCCACTCTGCGTCAGCTGCAAATCGAGCTCGTCCGCTTCCAGCGCAAGCTGATCGAGTCGGAACTTAAGGTGCTCGTGATTTTCGAGGGTCGCGATGGGTCTGGCAAGGATGGGACGATCAAGCGAATTACCCAGCACATGAGCCCACGCGAGACTCGGGTCGTCGCGCTGGGAAAGCCGTCCGACCGCGACCGGAGCGGGTGGTATTTTCAGCGTTTCGTGCCGCATCTCCCGGTGGCCCAGGAAATGGTCCTGTTCAACCGGAGCTGGTACAACCGCGCCGGGGTCGAGAGAGTAATGGGCTTTTGCAGCGAACAGGAACACGAGCACTTCCTGCGTGACGTCGGTCCATTCGAGAGTCTGCTGCTCGATTCCGGGATTCAGCTCGTCAAGTTCTATCTCGACATCAGCAAGGATGAGCAGATCCGGCGGCTTCAGTCCCGACGCAGTCATCCGTTGAAGCACTGGAAGTCGAGCCCGATCGACGCAGTCGCCGTCGAGCTCTGGGATCAGTACTCAGCGGCTCGGGATCAGATGCTCGAAAAGACGCACACTCCGGCGGCGCCCTGGAACATCGTGGCTGCGGACGACAAGCGCCGGGCGAGAATCAACGTGCTGCGCCATTTGCTCAGGACTCTGCACAACTCGCACGCCGCGGACTCGGTGGAGCCACCGGATCCGGATGTGTTGTTCGCATATGAGCCTGGGGTCGCGGCCCGGGTCGCACGCTGATCAGCCCAGTCCGAGGCGCTCGACGAGCAGCTCGCGCAAGGGCTCGTGCGAGGATTTGCTGAGCAAATTCATGGCCCTGAGGCCCGTCAGTTTCCTGACCAGCTCGATCGCGGCCGCCGTGTTTGCCGAACCGCCGGCAACGAGGTCGGGCTGGCGCTGGAAGGCGCTGGCCACGCCGAGCACAGCGTAGGGATCGGAGGCGCAGAGGACGTTGAAGCGAACCCTGTCGCCGAGCATGTCGATCGCAACCTTGCCGTTATAGGGCTCGAGAGGTGATGCGCCGGCTTCCGCGACGAGCACGTCGGGCTTCTCGGCGGCGATCAGTGACAGGAGCCGGGTCAGACAGTGGCGGAAATCTTCGGCGTCGGTAACGGTCGACGGGAGGCCGGCGTCGATGAAATCGAAGACCTTGACCGCGCCGGCATCGGCGTAGCTCAGGACGTCATGGTAGCGGGCCGCGCCCGTGAGCTTCGCGCCCACGACGCGGAGACCCAGCCGCGTCAGCAACCTGACGATCAACCGTCCCGACAGCGTCTTGCCCGAGGACATCGAAGTGCCGGTAATCAGGACCACGGGCACGTCGAGATTCGCTTCGGGCACCGGTGTCAGCACGCTGCGCATGGTCAGCTTCTGACCATCCCGTTGCACGTGGCCTGCGTAGCGCAATTTCAGCAGCGTGCCGAGAAACGGCGAAACCGACGTCAGTTGCCCGAACAGCCCTGCCGGCGTCAGTGCGTGAAACTCATTGCCGGCGATTTCCCGCCAGTCGCCACAGGCTTCGATCGTCGCCGCTCGGGCGCCGAAAGCGCCGATGACGAGGTCGCCCTCGGCCACTTCCATCATGCGCCCGTTGGCCAGCTCGATCGTGTGATAGCCCGAAGCGTCGATGAGCTCGCCGGCCACATAATCACCCATTTGCCAATCCGGACGGTCGACGACCCCAAGATCGAAGGGTCGTTCCGACAGGTCGCTGATTCTAGTCACCGAACTGAGGATATATCGCATCATTGGCTGGCTCTCCCGGTTTGCAGGGGCTGCTCCAGCAGCAGCGTTGTGAGCAACGCACACCGCTGCGGCAACAGGCTGACGAAGATATGTTCGTGATCCGCATGCGCGCCGTCGCCGACGGCACCGAGCCCGTCGAGCGTGGCCGTATACAGGCTCGTCGTATTGCCGTCTGAAGCGCCGCCCGCCATTGCCTCTTCGAGCTCGAAGTCGAGCTCCTGCGCGAGGTCGACGGCAATACGCCAGAGCTGTCGGTTGGCAGCGGTATGCTCTAGCGGTGGTCGCCCGATGTTGCCCTCGACCTCGACTCTGACGCCCGCTGTCTCGGCCTCGAGCCCGAGTATCGCCTCCTGGATCCGCTCGGCGTCCTCGTGGCTCGCGACGCGCACGTCGACGATCGCGCTGCTCTCGGGCGCGACGACATTGGCCCGGACACCACCGTCGATGACGCCGACGTTGACCGATGCGCCGCGCCCCGGGTCATTGAGGGCAAACAGCTTCTGGATCACATGGGACAGCTCGAGGATCGCGCTGGCTCCGCCTGTCGGGTCGAGCCCGGAATGGGCGGCCTTGCCCGTGACCTTGACGACGAAACGGCCGACGCCTTTGCGCGCAGTCTTGAGTTTGCCTCCGAGACCGAGAGACGGTTCCATGACCAGGGCCCGGTCGGCGCGCCGAGCCAGCGCGCGGATGTAGCGCGTCGATTCCCGGCTGCCGACTTCCTCGTCGGAGTTGATGAAGACGACGGGCTCGACCACGGGTTCGAAACCGAGCGCTTCGAGTGCCTTGAGCGCAAAAATGATCTCCACCAGGCCGGCTTTCATGTCGTATACGCCAGGGCCCTTGAGCACGTCGCCGTCGCGGATCACCGGCATGCTCTCGAGCGTGCCGAGCTTCCAGACGGTGTCGCAATGACCGAGCAGAAGCTGCCAGTGCCTCGTGTCCTCGGTCCGTGAGCGGGCCGGGCGTGCATACAGGTGCCCGCCGTATTGGCGTCGGGCAGGTATCCGGGTCGTGCGATAGCCGATCTCGCCGAAGGAATGCGCCAGCAGGTCCAGCATCGGCTGCTGGGATTCAGGCACGTCGGATGGCGTCTCGATTGCTACGAACTGCTCGAGCAGCTCGATCATCGCGCCGGCTTCGCGATCGAGGAACTCGCGGACTGCGACAGCCGTGCTCATGTGCTCAGCGCTTGAATCCCGCCGGAAATGGCAGTCGGTTGGTGTTCGAGATCTCCGCGAAGCGGCCGGGATACAAATAGGCGAGCAGCGGGGAGCCGGCGATCAGGTCCTGGTCGTCCTCGTCGGCGTGCTTCAGCGCGTCTTCCGCGACGCGTGCGCCGATGACTTCGCCCGCGATGAGGCTGTTCTCGCCGAAGTCATCGTAAATCCTGGTGCAGCGGCACTCGAGAAAGGCGTATCCGTCCTCGAGAAACGCGCCGGCCACGGATTCAGCGGCAAGTGTCGGCAAGGCATCGACGATCGGCTTGCTGTCGTCCTCGCAGCGTGGGCTTGCCGCGAGGCTCGCGAGCACGATTTGCGACGGCCGGGGATAGGTTACGCAGAACTCGCCGGTGCGCTGAATGTTCTGGTAGGTACGGTGCCTCGGCGTGCAGACGAAACCGAAATGGGCCTCCCAGCTCAAAGGCATCGCCAGGTGCTTCGGAGCGAGATCGTAGGATCCGTCTTCTTCCTCCGTGCCGATGATGACGAGTGGATAGACGGTAAAGAACCGGTCCCAGATTCGCTCGTCCGAGTCGAGCTCGACGAGCTGCGGCGCATCGTTTGCCATGTGTTCCCCCGAGCTGATCCAGCCCCCGCTTGGTGTTCGAAGCCAGGGGCGGCAAAGAACCCTATTCTACTTGCACCCGACTATGCGCCGCTGCCGGAATCGGACCATAAGGGGATACCGAGGCGAGGCAAGGCAAGCGCGCCAAGTGTCTCGAACCGAAGCCCGACGCGACTAGACTATGCTCTGCGATCTGACGGAAGCGCTCGATGGGATTACAGCTTTTCGCCATTGCTTGCTGCGGGTTCTGGGTCTATGCCGCGCTTTACATGCAGCGGTCGGCGGCCCGCATGCCGTTGCTGCGGGAAGTCAACGGCCCGGAGACGGGCGTCTCGGCCGATTGGCCCCTGGTCAGCGTAATCGTCCCCGCCTGCAACGAAGCAGAGCATCTGGCCACCGCCCTGAAATCGCTGCTTGCGCTCGACTATCCGTCGCTCGAAGTGGTCGTCGTCAATGACCGGTCGACCGATTCGACGGGCGCCGTCATTGACGAAATTGCGGCATCGGACAGCCGGGTTCGGGCTATTCACGTCGAGACGCTGCCCGCGGGCTGGCTAGGCAAGGTCCATGCGATGCATTCGGGTGTCGAAGTGGCACGCGGTGATTGGCTGTTGTTTACCGACGCCGATGTTCGGTTCGAGCCCGCAGCGCTGAAACTCGCGATCGGCTATGCGTCGACGCAGCGTCTCGATCATCTGACCTGCATGCCCGAGGTCAGCGCGTCTCGGAATTTCTGGCTCGAAGTCACGATCCGAGCGTTCTTCATGCTTTTCTCCGTGTCGGCTCGTCTCGCCGACGTCAATCGCGACAACAGCAAGTGGCCGATCGGCCTCGGAGCATTCAACCTCGTGCGCAGAGCATTGTTCCGGCGTACTCCGGGATTCGAGTGGTTGCGCATGGAGCCGGCGGACGATCTGGCGCTGGGCGCCATGCTGAAGCGGGCTGGCGCCCGAAGCCGACTCGTCCATGGCGAGGGAATGCTGTCGGTGCCCTGGTACGAAAGCATGCGGGACATGGTCCACGGGCTCGAGAAGAACAGTTTTGGTCCGAGCGCAAATTACCGCTTCTCGCTGCAGCTTCTGATTGTCTCGCTGTTGCTCATACTTGCCGGCATGCCGGTCGTCAGCCTGGGTCTCGGTCTGGCCCGGCCCGATGTCGTGCTGATTGGCGCCTGGGCCTTGGCGAGCCTGGCTGTAATTGTGGTCGCTGCCTTGCTCTCCCGGGGCCGCGGACGAGAGCTCCTCGCCTATCTGTGCCTGCCGGCCGGGCTCCTGATCATGTCCTGGATCATGCTGCGTTCGGCCTATATATGCCAACGCAACGACGGTATCGACTGGCGCGGCACGCACTATTCCATCGCTGAGCTGCGTTCGGGTCGGCGGGTCAGCTTTACGCGGACGCCTGACGACGACGCCTGAGCCGGTTCTGCGGAAATCGCGTATAGACCCAGCCGATCAGGCACCTACCATGCGCACTGATGATGGAGCTGCTCGAGTTTGTTGAAGGTACCGGCATCGCCACCTGGGTTCGCGAGTCGCCGTCGATATTTGCCTACACTTTAGTTCTCTCATTGCATGCCATTGGCCTTTCCATCGTCGTGGGCGTCAGTGCGATGGTTGCGCTCAGAGTGCTCGGCCGGTTCGACGGAATCCCGCTGCAGCCGATGGCCAAGCTGTATCCGCTCATGTACACGGGCTTCTGGATCAACGCGATTTCCGGCCTCATGCTGCTGTCGGCGAACGCAACCGGCATGCTGCAGATGACGATGTTCTATATCAAGATGGGATTCGTAATCGCCGCGGTGATCACTCTCAGAGTCATGCGCCCGAAGCTCGTTGCCGGGCACGCGGCCAAAGGCCTCGCGATGGCCCTGCTCGCACTCTGGACCGGGGCGGTTATCGCCGGTCGGCTCACGGCGTATCCGTATTTCGTCGAAGCCTGGCTCGGGATCTGAAAAATCGTGATGCTGGATGCTCTCGGAAACTGGCTGGCAACGTTCGGGTTCATCGAGCTCATGAACGCTTACGACTGGCTCTGGCCGTTGTGCGAGATGATTCACTTCATCGGCATGGCGCTCCTTATCGGCTCGGTCGGGTTGCTCGATTTCAGGGTGCTTGGATTCGGCAAGGGCTTGCCGATCGCGAGGCTCGAGGCGCTCGTTCCGCTCGGCATCGCGGGCTTCGTCGCAAACTCGGTCACGGGTTTCATGTTCGTCGCCGGCAACGCTACCGGAGGCCCGCAGGCTTACCTGACCAATCTCGCGTTTCAGATCAAGGTGATCCTTATGCTGCTGGCAGGCATTAACGCGATCGCTTTCTATTTCACCGGCATTTCGCGCGAGATGGCCACACTCGGCCCCGTCGACGAGGCCCCGAAAAACGCCAAAATAGTCGCAGCCGCCTCGCTGGTCCTGTGGATTAGCGTCATCATGTTCGGGCGGCTGATCATGTACAACGACACCCTGCTCTGGTTCCTCGGAATCTAGCGGCCGGCAGCCGCACCGGCTCAGGTCGAGAGAAAGTAGGGAATCAGAAGCGTCCCGATTAACGTGATCGCAATGATCGCGAGCAGGTTGAGCACCAATCCGGCGCGAGCCATCTGCGGGACTGTCAGATAGCCTGAACCGAATACGATTGCGTTAGGCGGCGTAGCGACCGGCAGCATGAACGCCATCGATGCGGCTAACGCTGCCGTTGCCATCAGCATGAGTGGCGGCTCGCCGAGCCCCACGGCTGCGCCGGCCATGACCGGCATCGCCATATTCGTCGTCGCGATATTCGAAGTCAGCTCGGTAAGAAAAACGACCAGCGCCACGACGACGGCGATAATCACGATCAGCGGAACGGCTTCGAGCGCGGCGACAGCGCCACCGATCCACGCCGCAAGCCCCGACTGGTCCATGGCGCGTGCGAGCGACAGGCCACCGCCGAAAAGCACGAGCACACCCCAGGGAATTCCCCGCGCGGTCTGCCAGTCGAGCACGAACTCACCCTTACGCCAGTTGACCGGCAAGACGAAGAGCACGATTGCCGCGAGCATGGCAATGGTCGAGTCGTGCAGGAAGGGCAGCCAGGTCTGCAGGCCGGGTATCGTCAGGTCACCGAAGGTCTTCTCCTGCCGCAGGACCCAGGCCAGCGCCGTCAGAGCGAAAACCAGCGCCGTCAGTTTTTCACCCCGGCTGATCGCTCCAAGCCCGCTGCGCTCTTTCTCGATCAGCGCACCGGCATTTCCGGACAGGTTTCCCGGCGGATACAGAACGCGCGTCAACAGAACCCATGTGACTGGCAGCATGATGATGGTAAACGGAAGACCGACGCCCATCCATTCGACAAACCCGATCTGAACGTCGAGCAGCTGGCTCGCGGCGCCGGCAAGGGCGGCGTTCGGCGGCGTGCCAATCAGCGTGCTGACGCCGCCGATCGAAGCCCCGTAAGCAACGCCGAGCATGAGTGCGATTCCGAATTCGTATGGCCCTCGATGGTCGAGTGGCTTGAACATTTCGCTTACCGCAAGCCCGATCGGGAGCATCATGGCGACTGTCGCGGTGTTGCTGATCCACATCGACAGAAAAGCCGTCGCGAGCATGAACCCGAGAATCAGTCGATTCGGACTGGTTCCGACGAAGGCGATGATCCGCAGCGCGATGCGTTTGTGCAGACCCCACTTCTGCATGGTCACCGCGATAAAGAAGCCGCCCATGAAGAGAAAAATCATCCGATCGGCATAGGGTGCGGCGGCAGATTGAGCGTCGAGAACGCCGAGCGTCGGAAAAAGCCCCAATGGCAACAGGGCCGTCGCCTGAATGGGCAGCGCCTCGGTCATCCACCAGGTCGCCATCAGCAACGCCACGGCGGCGGTGAGCCAGCCCTCTTGCGTCAGACCCGCGGGTGGCGGAACGAGCAGAGCGATTACGAAAATGACGGCGCCGGTGACGAGCCCGATTCTCTGCGCGGGGCGGTAGGTTTTCTTACTGGTGTCGGGCAATTTGATGCTCGGTTCTGGCTGGCCGAAAGTGTCGGTTATGCTGCGGGCCGGTGCAAGCGCACCGCCATCCGACGCATCGGCCCGGTCGATCGGCAGGCACGCAGCTACCGACGCGCGCGCCGCGGGTGACCCGACAGCATCTATACTGTTCCCCTGATCGAGTCGGTCTGCGTCGACTCTGGAGCAACGAATCCGCATGGTGCATTAATGAAAGAGCTGTGCCGCACAATCGGGCGGGAGCAGCCGCTCGATCAATTTCATTGGATCCTGAAGCAAGCCGCCGTCGAGGATCCTGCGATAGAGACCTTCGGCTGCGGTCTCGTCACCTGTGCCGATGAGCGCCAGGGTCAGACGCGCAGCAGCTTCGACCGGGAAGTTGCGACGCCGCTGATTCCGGATGCCGCGAACCCGCGGGATCATGTTTTTTCCATTTCGAACCTGGGCGGCCGGTACGAGAACGGCGCCCTGCGTCTGCTCGATGAGCATTTCACGAGGCTGTCGCCCGGGCCCAGGCGGCTGGTAGTGGAGATCGCCTCGCATGTCGGCCGAGTCGAGCAGGACGGAAACGTCGAATACGGCTCGGTCGAGCGCTTTGGCCGCAAGTCGACGTGCTGCGGTGCGTTGACCGCTTTGTTAGCGCCTCTCGCAACGGTACCGGTGGCTCGACATTCGTGGCTCGACGAGGTGGACTCGAGCTTCGGTCCCGAGCGATTGGCTGCACTTCGCGAGATCGATGGTCCCACGCGCCTGGTCGCGGCGGCCGTCATTCATGCGGCGCTGCAGGCCGAGGCAGCGGTCTCGGATTTGCTGCAGAGTCCGCTCGCGGCGCCGGTCGATGTGCTGCTCGTTGCGGGCGTTTCGATCAACCGGCAGTCGGCGGATGGCTTCCTGCCGGTTGCCTGTCATCATCTGACGGCCGGCGAGGGCGCCGCGCAGCTCGTTGCCGGCTACAGCCTCGGAACCACTCCACGAGCCTTGAGCATCGACACTTCAGCGGCGGGAGTCGTGGTCGACAGCGGGCAGGCGATGGCGGTGACACCGCGCTGAACGCAGCGGAGCGGCGCTGGGCGCAGCGCCGCTCGATCACGAGATCCTCGTTGCGATCGGCGGTTTGGACCCTGAGTCAGTTCCCGCCCTGATACGTCTCGACCGGTGGCAGTTGCGCGCCGGAAAGATCCGCCGGGGGCTGCTCGCCGGCAACGACTCTGTGCCGCAACGTTCCGATGCCCTCAATCGACGCGGCGATCTCTTCGCCGGGCTCGAGATAGCCGCTGCGAACACCTGTCTCGAAAGCGCCCATGGACGTGCCTCCCGACGTGCCGCTGTTGAGCACGTCACCGGGATATAGCGTAATCAGCGAGGAGGCGTATTCGATCAGCTCCCAAAGCGAGTGAATCATGTCTCCCGCTCTGGCCTCCTGGACCGTGATGCCGTCGATCGTGAGCAGTTGGTGCAGTCGCTGCATCGGGTCGCCATAGAATTCCTTCGGGACGATCCAGGGCCCCTGTGGAGCGAAGGTGTCGTGGCCCTTGCCCACGAACCAGTCCGTCCCGCCACCGAATCCGCCCGGAGGACGCCCGCCGCGGTCGGACACGTCGATCGTGACCATGTACCCGAAAACGTAATCCTCGGCCCGCGCTGCAGGGACGTACTTGGCTTGGCGCCCGATGACGGTGCCGAGCTCGACCTCCCAGTCGGTGCGGTCGCGACCGAAAGGGATCACGATATCGGCCTCATTGCCGATGATCGCGCCTCGCGTGGGCTTCAGAAACAGGTACGGTACGCCGCGATTCTCCTGGCGCTCGCGGGTCATGCGGGCGAGGTCTTCCTCGCTGCAGCCTTCGCAGGCATGGGTATAGAAATTGACCGCTGCGTTCATGACCTTGCTCGGGTAGAGGATCGGCGGCAGGAATTCGATCGCTGCCGCATCATGGAGGTAGTCGGGCCTCACCGCAGCGTCGACCTGGCCCGTGCCCGTGATGAAATTGACGAGCTCGTAGAGTCGGGGCTTGAGACTGCCTTCATAGCCGTCGATCAAAGCCAGCATGTCGGCGGGCATCGCGATCTCGGCCGCGCCGCGCTCGCGCTCGAAGGCCGAGTTCGCTGCAGCAATGTCGACGATCAGCTCATCCCTCAGAACCATTCCGACCGTCGGCTGACCATCGATCGCGAACGTTCCGAGCTTGAACGGTTCGGCGACTTCCGGGGTCTGTGCCCCGGCAATGCTGAGGCCGGCGACTGCCAGTAAGGCGGGAAAGTTGCGGAAAATCCTGCTTATGATTGCTTTCATCGATGAGTCCCCCGAGCGGGCGCGAACACGGTATTGGGCTTGCCCGGCTCCACCGCAAACTGATAGCGTCAGAAGCGAGAGCTGTCAAGCACGGTCAGGGGGGGCGAGCCCGTGGCGCAAGCGAATTCGAATGCCTGGCGCGAGCTGGTAGAAAAAGAAGACTGGTGGGCCATATGGCTCGGCCTCGGCATTATCCTGCTGGCCTGGCTGTTCTTCGCTTCCGGCAGCTCGATCGGCTGGATCGCCGTCAGTCCGCCGTCGCGATGGGCGACGCTGTCCGAGCTCGGCGCGCATTTCGGCAGCGAGTGGCCTCGCTATCTGGCCCAGTTTCTCCTTTGGGCCGCCGTATTTTCAGTCAGCATGCGCTTCATGGGCGCGAAGCTCGGCGAGTTCGTGCCCGCGTTTGGTTTCGTGTACGCAAGCGCGCTGATCATCTACACGGTGGGCCGGTGGGAGTACGCCTCGGAGTACAGCCTCGAAGCGCCGCTCGTCGCACTCGTCGTGGGGCTCCTGATCTCGAATCTCATCGGGTTGCCACGCTGGCTCGATGCGGGGTTCCGCGTCGAGTACTACATCAAGACAGGAATCGTTCTGCTCGGCGCGACACTGCCGTTTACCCTGATTATCTGGGCCGGGCCGGTTGCGCTGTTGCAGGCAACCATTGTTTCCATCACGACCTTCCTCGTGATCTTTCTGGTCGGCAAGAAGCTCGGCCTCGACCGGCGTTTATGCGCAACGCTGGGTGCCGGCGGTGCGGTTTGTGGTGTCTCGGCATCGATCGCAATTGCAGGCGCCGTCGGGGCAAAGAAGGAGCATGCGCCGATAGCCATCACCATGGTCGTGATCTGGGCGCTCATCATGATCTTCTTTCTGCCTCAGGCCTCTCGCCTGCTCGGACTGCATGCCGGAGTCGCGGGGGCCTGGATCGGCACGTCGGAGTTTGCCGACGCGGCTGGCCTCGCCGCGGCCCAGGCATACGGCAATATGGCCGAGCAATTGGCGTCGATCGAAGGCACGGCCGACAATGCCGTCAACAACTTCACTTTGATGAAAGTTGTCGGGCGTGATATCTGGATCGGCATCTGGGCGTTCATTCTTGCGATCGTGGCGACGACGCGGTGGGAGACCGACCGGGTCGATCGCCCGCGCGTCGGCGAGATCTGGCAACGCTTCCCGAAGTTCGTGCTCGGCTTCGCTGTGGCATCCTTGCTTGTCACGCTGGTTGCGAGCAGCTACACCCTCGAGGATTACGATGCGATCGTCCGGCCTGAATTCGTCAATCCGATTCGTACGCTGCGGTCCTGGGCCTTCATCTTCTGCTTCTTCTCGATCGGGCTGACGACCCGGTTCCGCGAGTTGGCCGCGGCGGGCTCGAAACCCTTCTGGGCCTTCACCAGTGGAGTGGCTGTCAACGTCGTCATCGGCTTTATCCTGTCGGTCGTCGTCTTCGGCAGCTACTGGGCGGCCCTCTAGAATGCAGATCCCGCCAGGGCCGGCGTAGAATCCGGTTTTTTCGGCCTTCGGCCGACCGGATTCTCGGCAACCGAGAGATCTCAGGAGATGCTGATGATGCAAGTTCCAGAATTCCCGGCCAGCTTCACGGCGGCTCTGCGCAGTATAACCAGGCTGGCGCTCGCGCTGTTATTGGCTGGCACAGGCCTCGTCGCGGCCACCGTCGTGGCGCAGCCGAGCGATTCGGATTCAGATGCCGGGGACAGCCAAAACGAGGCGGAACAGAAATCGATCGAAGACATACTCGAGGACAGTGATCGTTTTGACGGCCTGTTCACTTTGTATCGCGATCGCAAGACCGGCGATCTGCGAATGCTGCTCAGCCCGGACCAGCTCGACCGGCCCTACCTTTACTTCACCTATACCGAAAACGGTGTTCCGGTAGCCGGCCGCTTCCGCGGGAACTTCGGCATGAACCGGGCCAAGGTGTTTCGCATCAGCCGGTTCTTCGATCGCGTCGAGTTTATCGTCGAGAACACGAACTTCTGGTTTGATCCGGACACGGCGATCTCCAGAGCCGCCGATGCAAACATCAGCCATGCTGTAGCGGCAGACCTCAAGATCGAGGCAGAAGACGAGGACGAAAAAACTCTGCTGATCAACGCGAACATGCTGTTCCTGACCGAGGCTTTCAATGCGGTTGCGCCTCTGCCAAATCCCCAACGTCCGGCGCACGAGAGTTTCCGCCTCGGCAGCCTGGACGCCGCCAAGACAAAGATTCGGGACGTCCGGAATTATCCGGAGAACACGGACGTCGTCGTCGAGTACGTCTACAAGAACGAGCAGGCCTATGTAAGCGGCGGTGCCGAGGTCACGGACGCACGGTCCGTCAGTCTCCTGGTGCAGCACTCGCTGATCGCGGCGCCCGAGAATGATTTCGTGCCGCGGCTCGACGATCCTCGGGTAGGCTACTTCACGGATCGGGTGACGGACCTGAGCTCGACCGAGCTGACGCCGTATCGGGATACGATTCACCGCTGGCATCTCGTCAAGCGTGACCCGTCGGCCGCGATCTCCGAGCCGGTCGAGCCGATCGTGTACTGGATCGAGAACACGACGCCGCTCGAGCTTCGTCCAGTCATTGGAGCCGCGGCATTGCAGTGGAACCAGGCATTCGAGGCAGCCGGCTTCAGGAATGCCATCCAGATTCGTATACAGCCGGATGACGCCGACTGGGATGCAGGTGATCTTCGCTACAACGTCATTCGCTGGACGTCGTCTCCGAGCCCGCCGTTCAGCGGCTACGGCCCGTCGTTCGCGGATCCGCGCACCGGGCAGATGCTCGGGGCCGACATCATGCTCGAGCACGCCGTGATCGGAAGCAACCTGCGCGAGGCGGGCGTCCTCGGTGAGGCCCTCGAAACCGCTGACGAGCTGCCTGCGGACCCCCAGGTCTGCATGGCCGGCTTCGTGGCACACCAGGAGATGCTGTTCGCGTCGGCCGCGCTGGAAGCGCTGGGCGCGGAAAGCGATGAGCAGGAACGGTTACTCGAGGAGTTCATTTACTTCCTCGTGCTGCATGAAATCGGTCATACGCTTGGCCTGAACCACAATTTCCGGTCGAGCCATCTGCACTCTCTCGATGCGATCTTTGATCCCGATGCAACCTATGAGGTCGGCTTGCATGGTTCGGTGATGGACTACCCGGCGGTGCCGTTCTCGCTGCCCGGGGAAGCGAATGGCCAGTTCTATACCACGCGCCCGGGGCCCTACGATCACTGGGCGATCACGTTCGGCTACTCTCCGGCACTCGATGACGCGGCAGCCGAGGCAGCGAGGCTCGAGGCAATTCTTGGCCGATCCACCGAGCCGGCTCTGGCGTTCGGCAATGACGCCGACGACATGCGCTCGCCGGGTAAGGCGATCGATCCGAGGGCGATGATCTATGACATGACGAGCGACCCCATCGGATTTGCCAACCATCAGATCGATCTCATCAATACTGCCGTTACCGGCTTCAGCGACCGTCTGCTCAGCGAGGGCGATTCGTACCAGAAGCTGCTCAACGGTTTCTCGCTGGCTGCCAGCCGCTACCGGCGCGCGGCGTCGGTCGCGTCGCGCTACATCGGCGGTATCTATGTGGACCGGGCGATGGTCGACCAGGAAGGGGCGCAGGATCCTCTGACGCCGGTCAGCCTGAGCGATCAGGAGCGGGCAATGCAGCTGTTGCGCGAAGTCGTGTTTGCGCCCGATGCGTTCTCCCAGCTGCACATCGCGGCTAACCGGATGCTTGCGCAGAGGCGGGGCTTCGATCACCAGAGCACGACCGAGGACCCGAAACTGCATCAGCTCGCCCTGAGCATTCAGCGGGATATCCTGGCGCACCTGCTGCATCCGCGCGTATTGACGCGATTGACGGATTCGGCGGTCTATGGCAACGAGTACAGCGTCGCCGACATGCTGGTTGAGCTGACCGACGCCATCTTCGCCGATGATATCGACGGCGAGGTCAATACGTTCCGCCAGAATCTGCAGCTGGAGTACGTCGACAGGCTGCTTCGAATCGTCGACACGGACGGCAACGGAAGCTATGACCATGTCTCGAGGTCACTCGCTTTGAATCGCCTGCGCTGGATCGAGGACGAGCTGTCGAGCAGTCGCCGGTCGAGTCTCGAAACCCGGGCCCATCGGGAGCACATCCTGTTCAGGATCAGTCGTGGCCTCGATGAGCCGGATGCCTGAGCCGATGGACGCTTCAGAAAACGTCTTCGGCGAGCCGCTCGAGAGCTGCAGCGAGGAGCCGCTCACGGGTTTTTTTCGCGACGGTTGCTGCAACACGAGCGACCAGGACGCGGGCTCACATACCGTTTGCGTTCGGGTGACCCGGGAGTTCCTCGAATTCTCCCGCTTTCGCGGCAACGACCTTTCGACGCCGCGGCCGGAATTTTCGTTTCCGGGGCTGAAGCCCGGCGATCGCTGGTGCCTCTGCGCCGAGCGCTGGCGCGAGGCGCACGCGGCCGGCATGGCGCCGCGCGTCTTTCTGCGCTCGACTCACAAGCGCGCGCTCGAGGTCATCCCGTTGCAGGTCATGCGCGAGTTTGCGGCGGACCTGAATTAGCTAGTCGACGCATGGCTACACGCACGAATTTCGATGAGAAGTACTACCAGCGCTTCTATGGCGGCGCGCGGGACAGGGCGGCGTATCGCAGAGCCGAGGACAGGCTCGGCGATTTCGTCGGCGCTTACCTCAATTATCTCGGGCAACCGGTTCGACGGGTCGTCGACATCGGCTGCGGCCTGGGGCAATGGCGCCGGATCATAGCCAGGCGTTTCCCGAAGTCACACTACACGGGTGTGGAATGGAGCGAGTTCCTGTGCGCGAAGTATGGCTGGACGCACGGTTCTGCTGTGGACTATTCGTCAGATGAGCCATTCGATCTCGTCATCTGCAAGGACACTTTGCAGTACCTGTCGGATTCGAAATTTCGCAGCGCCATTGGCAATCTTGCGGGGCTCTGCCGCGGCGCTCTCTACCTCACGGTTTTGACCAAAGAGGACTGGAAATCGAATTGCGACCGGCGCAGAACGGACAGCCGCGTCTATTTGCGGAAGGCGAACTGGTATCGCAGCATCCTCGGGCAGCACTTCACCAATGTCGGAGGCGGACTGTTCCTGAGTCCGGAGTCACCGGCAATTCCGTGGGAGCTCGAGAAGCAGGCATCCCCCGGCTGATCCGGCAAGTCCGGTCGCGCCTTGCGCTCGTCAAGCGGTGCCGTCTGCCGTATGTTTGCCTTTTGGGCAAAGCCCGGGCCGATCGCATAAGCAATGAATTCACAGGCAGATATGGGGCCTGTCCTCGCGTTTCTGCGTTGCCGCACGCCGAGCGCGTGGATCGAGCGAGCGGCCGCCGATCTCGACACCTTGCTGGCCGACCATGCGTCGCTCGAGCTCAAGGCGGCGCAGCAGGCACAAAAGCTGATTCGGAAATACGGCAGCTACCGCGACAGCGACAGCTTCACGTTCGCTGACTCGTTTCGCATCCGTCTCGTGCAGAAGATGTCGCGGCTCGCGCGTGAGGAGCTCAGGCATTTCGAGCAGGTCGTGGCGCTGATAGAGCGGCGCGGCGGGACTTACACGACGGTTTCGCCGTCGCGTTATGCGGCCGGCTTGCACGAGCTTGCGAGGAGCGGTGAGCCTGACGCACTCATCGACGCGCTGATCATCGGCTCGGTTATCGAGGCACGCTCATGCGAGCGATTCTTCAGCCTGGTCTCGTCACCGCAGGGGCTCGACGAGGCCACAGCGAGATTCTACAAATCGCTGCTGCGCTCCGAAGCGAGACACTTCGAAGACTATCTTGGCCTCGCGCGGTCTGTCGATGCTCGCGATATAGAGGACCGGGTCGATGCCTTTCTCGACCGGGACGCCGAGCTCGTCTTGTCAGCGGATACGCACCTGCGATTCCATAGCGGAGTTCCCGCCAGGGCCGCCGCCGGAGGTGACGCGAGAGGTTGATGTGCAAGCCCGGGCCTGTGTTCAGTCGATCGTCTCGAGCGATTTCGACCAGCCAATCTCGAATGCCGTTGCATGGCCGATCGTGACCTGGCCCAGTGAGGCCGCGATGTGCGCTTCCCCGTCGCGAACGGGGACGCGCCCGGCCATGATCTCGGCTCTGGTCTGCGGGTAGAGCGGCACCTGGTTCGGATCGGCATACCCGATCGGGAAGGCCGGAAGTCCCGAGCTCAGATCATATTTGTCGGTTGCGCCGAGCGTATGCAGCAACTCGTGGGCGATGATCATCTGGTTAGTGCCGCGTGCGGCACTGGAGCCAAACAGATTGGCGACGGCAATCATGCCCTTCTGCAGGGCGGTCGATCGGTCCAGAATGACCTCTGAATCGGCATCATGATAGATGGCGAACAGTGTGATATCGGGTCGCGGAAGATCGCTGGAGAAACCGAGACGCGTCACGAACCAGCGCATCTTCAGGCTCCAGACAATCACCGATAGCATGCCAGGCTTGTCTGGAATCGGCGGCGGCTGCCGGTCCAGTTGCGGCGCAACCAGGAACCGAAACGGCTGCTCGAGCGGCAGGGCGTATGCTTCAGCCTGCGCGTCGAAGTAGCGCTCCACCGTCGCGTACGCATCGGGCGGCAAGGAGTCGATGAACTTCGCGGTCGATTCCGAGCCCGCGGCATTCACCGGATAGACGTTAACCCACAGCGACCGGTCCCAGTCCCTGGCCCGCCATCGATCCAGAAGCTGGCCCACGGTGACGAAAACGAGAATGTAGAGGAGGACCGCAATCCGCAGTTTCTTGAACACGATATCGCCCGGGGTCGAGAACATGCCATGGTCCCTGATCCCAAAGCCCGATCCGCGGTTCCCCGTCACAGATTTCCAGGCTGTGTGACGGTGTTGGCGGGTCTTGCCGGGATTTACGCGCTATCATCGAAACTGACTGATTCTCAGGTAATTTATTCGTGCCGCTCTCGGTTGTAATCCTGGCCGCCGGTCAGGGCAAGCGCATGCGATCTCGGTTACCCAAAGTGCTGCAGCCGCTTGCCGGACGGCCGATGCTCGCGCATGTCATCGAGCGTGCGAGATCGCTCGCGGCCGACGGCATTCACGTCGTCGTTGGCCATGGGGGTGATGCCGTTCGGGCGGCGTTCGATGACGAGAGCCTGAGCTGGCACGTGCAGGCGCAGCAACTTGGCACCGGCCATGCAGTGGCGCAGGCGCTGCCGGCGATCCCGGATGATCACCAGGTTCTCGTGCTCTGCGGCGATGTGCCACTGATCGGGATGCTCGCGCTCGAGGCCCTGGTGGGCGCAGGCAAAGGCGCAAACCTGTCTTTATTGACGGCTGAGATCAGCGAGCCGGCCGGTTATGGCCGGATCCTGCGCGGGCTCGATGGTGGCGTTATCGGTATCGTCGAGGAAGCCGATGCAACCGACGAGCAGCGCCTGATCACCGAGATCAACACCGGGCTGATGGCGGGCAATGCTGCGCGGCTGCGCGACTGGATCGATCGCCTCGATCAGGGCAACGCGCAGGGCGAGTTCTATCTGACCGATGTCGTCACTCATGCCGTAGACGACGGAGAAACGGTCGTCGGCGTAAAAATCGAAGACGCGAGCGAAGCGCTCGGAATCAACGACAAGCTGCAGCTGGCAGCAGCTGAGCGAAACCTGCAGAGCCGGTTCGCAGAGGTCCTGATGCGCAGCGGCGTGACGATCGCAGACCCGAAGCGTATCGATGTTCGGGGCGAGCTCTCGGTCGGCACCGACGTATTCATCGATGTCAACACACTTTTCGTTGGCGACGTGGCACTCGGCGACGGTTGCAGGATTGGTCCCAATGCAGTCATAAAAGACTCTCGTATAGGCGACGGCACTGAAATTTTCGCGAACTCGGTCATCGAAGATTCAGACATTGGCAGGGACTGCAAGATCGGTCCGTTTGCGCGCATGAGGCCCGAGACCGTGCTTTCCGATCGCGTCAAGATCGGCAATTTCGTGGAGACGAAAAACAGCGAGATTGGCGTCGGAAGCAAGGTGAATCACCTGAGTTACGTAGGTGATTCGACGATAGGCAGCCACGTGAATGTCGGGGCCGGAACCATAACCTGCAATTACGATGGGGCGAAAAAGTATCGCACCACGATCGGCGACGATGTCTTTGTCGGATCCGGCGCAATCCTCGTGGCGCCGATAGAGATCGGGTCGGGAGCCTACGTCGGTGCCGGGTCGACGCTGACCAAGGATGCGCCGGCCGGAGAGCTGAGTCTGGCGCGCTCGCGGCAGACTTCCATCTCGGGCTGGAAACGGCCCGAGAAGAAACCTTCGAAGTGACAGGTGCATAGCGAACATGTGTGGAATCGTAGGGGCAATTGCCGAGCGAAATATCGTTCCGGTACTGGTCGAGGGCCTGAAGCGGCTCGAATATCGAGGCTATGACTCGGCTGGCATAGCGGTGGTCGGGCAGGATCGCCAGCTGGGCCTGCAACGGACCGTTGGCAAGGTCGCGGATCTTCAGAGCAAGCTCGACGACTCGCCATTGAAAGGCCGGATCGGCGTAGCCCATACGCGCTGGGCCACGCATGGCGGCGTTACAGAGGCCAACGCACATCCGCACCTGTCTGGCGGGCGCGTCGCCGTCATTCATAACGGAATTATCGAGAATTTTGCCGAGATCAAGGCCGAGCTGATCGAGAAAGGTTACGAGTTCAAATCCGAGACCGATACGGAAGTCGCCGCGCATCTGGTCTTCGATCATCTCAAGCAAGGCGCGGATCTGCTCGAGGCGGTCAGGCGCTCGGTGCAACGCTTTTCGGGCGCCTATGCGTTGCTTGTCTTCGACGCCGAAGACCCGGAGCGAATCGTCGTGAGCCGAATCGCAAGCCCCCTCGTAATCGGTCTCGGTATTGGCGAGAATTTCGTCGCCAGCGGTGTGCCGGCCCTGTTGCCCGTCACGCAGCGTTTCATCTACCTCGAGCAGGGCGATCTTGCGGACATTACGCGGGACGAGGTTCGAATCTTCGATCGCCACGGGCAACCGGCAGAGCGGGAGGTGCACGAGACCCAGATCAGCGCCGACTCGGTCGAGAAGGGGCCCTACCGCCACTTCATGCTGAAGGAAATCTTCGATCAGCCCGTCGCGCTGGCCGATACCCTCTATGGACGGGTCACGGAGAGTCGTGTCTTGCCCGAGTCGCTCGGCCCGGAGGCAATCGACCTGCTGGAGAGGGTCGAGAACATCCACATCGTGGCTTGCGGCACGAGCTATCACGCCGGGCTGGTCGGTAAATACTGGCTCGAGTCGCTGGCGGGCATACCCTGTCAGGTCGAGATTGCGAGCGAGTATCGCTATCGCAATGTCGTCGTGCCCCCGGCGACTCTGTTCGTGACGCTGTCCCAATCAGGCGAGACGGCCGATACGCTCGAAGCCTTGCGCATGGCAAAACACGCCGGCTACGCAGGTTCGCTGACGATCTGCAACAGCCCGCACAGCTCGATGGTGCGCGAGTCCGATCTCGTCATGATGACTCAGGCGGGCCCGGAGATTGGCGTGGCCAGCACCAAGGCCTTCACGACACAACTCATGTCGTTGCTGCTCGTCACCTTGATGCTGGGGAGGGAGAAGCAGATTTCCGCGGAGTCGGAGCAGGGGTTCGTGCGTCACCTCTACCACTGCGCCGCGGCGGTGGAGAGCGTTCTCGAAATGAACGACGTGCTGCGCCTGCTGGCCGAGGATTTCGCCGAAAAGGAGCACTGTCTGTTCCTCGGCCGGGGTCCGATGTGGCCTGTCGCCATGGAGGGGTCGCTCAAGCTCAAGGAAATCTCCTACATCCATGCCGAGGCCTATGCGGCCGGCGAGCTCAAGCACGGGCCGCTGGCCCTGATCGACGAGGACATGCCCGTCGTCGTCGTCGCGCCGACGAATGAGTTGCTCGACAAGCTCAAGTCGAACATGGAAGTGGTGCGAGCGCGTGGCGGCAAGCTTTACGTTTTCGCCGACGGCGATGCGGGAATTCAATCAGAGCCAGGGCTGACCGTTATCTCGATGCCGCACGTCGATCGTCTGATCGCGCCGATCATTTACACCGTCCCGCTGCAGCTCCTGGCCTATCACGTGGCCGTTCTCAAGGGCACGGACGTGGATCAGCCCCGCAACCTGGCCAAGTCGGTCACGGTGGAGTAGTTTTCGAGAAACAACAGATCCATTGACTGATTGGCTTGTCGGTTGCGACGTCGAGAGCACCCCACGACGACTCGCCGTTCGCTTCCTCGGCCCATGCAGACAGCGCCAGATTGGCCCTCAAAATCCAAGCATCCAGCTCATCTGGGCAATCGCCATCAGGATCAGAACGACAAATATGACCTGCGCTCTTGCGAAAGCGATTCGCAGATCGTTCATCGCGATCATCATCAGAAGGATGTCGTGACCAGCGGTTGAAGTGACGCGTTTGAGATTATCGACCGGCCGGTAATAAACGAAGCCCAGAACGATTAAGGCGATCGCGAGAATTCCCTCATACCAGATGGCTCGGGACGTTTCCCCGCTATGAGCAAAGAATATTAACAGCGCTCCCGCCACGATCAGCATGACCG
>DATCZB010000133.1:0-2019 GCA_036526155.1 Gammaproteobacteria bacterium | reverse complement strand
TCTCGCCTCGATGACGAGCAGAGCAAATATGCAGAGATCATGCGCAGCAGCGGAAACACGCTGCTGCGTGTGATCGACGACATTCTCGACACCTCGAAAATTGAATCCGGGCAACTGACGCTCGAAGCGCAACCTTTCGATGTTCTTCGGCTGCTCGAGGCGGTGTATACGCTGTACCAGGAATCCGCCCGGGCGAAGGGCCTCGATTACCGGCTCGAGATCGCTGAAGAGGTTCCACAGTGGCTGGTCGGGGATCGACACAGAATTCGTCAGGTCGTCTCGAACATCGTCTCGAACGCGTGCAAGTTCACGTCCGAGGGCTCGATCGAAATCGTCGTCGCAACGCATGATCTCGGTGACGACCAAGTCGCGCTCGAAATCACCGTCAGCGACACCGGAGTCGGCATGGAGGATGTGGAAAGCGTATGGGAGCCGTTCGTCCAGGGCGACATCTCGATTTCGCGCAGCTACGGCGGCACCGGACTGGGACTGGCCATATCGCGCGATCTGGTTCGGCTCATGCAGGGTGAATTAGACGTCACCTCGACTCAGGGCGAAGGCACGACGTGCAAAGTCACCCTGCCTCTCGTCGCCGCCGCTGAAGCCGTCTACCCGGAATCGCGCGCAGAATTCGAGGGCCTGCCGGTGCTGAATATTCTGGTCGCCGAGGACAACCCCACCAACCAGCTGGTCATTTCCAGCGTGCTCAAGCGCCTGGGGCAAGAGGTCACCATGGTCGACGATGGTGCCAAAGCCGTTGAAAGTTGCCTCAACGGGAAATTCGATCTCGTTTTGATGGACTTGCATATGCCGCATATGAGCGGAATCGAGGCCTGCAAACAAATTCACGGCAAGTCCTCATTCCCGCCGCGCGTCGTCGCGATTTCAGCTGACACCTTAACGCCGGGCGATCCCAGGTTCAGCACCGCGGGCTTCACAGGATCGCTCGCGAAACCATTTCAGATCGCCGAGGTGGCTTCGGTCATTCGCGACGTAGCTTCCGCTAAAGTCGCGGGCACCCGTCAGCAGGCCTGATGCGGTTGCATTCGAAGCCCGTCGGCGATCGGCCGGCCGGAATCGACGGCCCGTCGGACCAAACCTGCGTTGCGTAGGATTCAGCTCAGCCGATGGTGTCTGCGGATCCGGGCTTCTCCGAGTTGCCTGACGGCCGCGGCGCCAGGCGCGTTTCTGTATCTAGCGCTCCCACTCGAGCGTGCCGTCTTCCACGACGATCTTCTCGCTGTCGATCCCGTTGCCCTGTCGCGCCGGGAAGCCCGTGGCCGTGACCGTCTGGCCGACCCGAATCGAGTCCTCCGACCAGCCGATTCGAATCAGCCGGTTTTTTGACGTGCTCTCGATCCTCCACTCTTCAACCGTGCCGTCCGGATTGACCACGTCGAGAATGACGTAGACGTGCGGGTTGATGAATTGAAACTCCGTCACAACGCCGGTGACCGAAATCTGGTCCGCTTCGAGGTCGTACCAGGGCACGCTGCTGTGGTGCGCCTGCGCGCCGGCCGTAGCCAATACGAAACCGAGGAAACAGATTGCAGCCCATGCCTTCATTGCTCGTACTCCGTCGGCTGGCAGTCGAAACTCAGAAGCTCCCAATCGGGCTCGAGAACGAACTCGTTGGTCGTCGTGAACGGCTCGCGAAAATTTTCGGGATCCGTCAGCGTGACGCTCTCCGAAAGATACAGGGCGTCCTCCCTGCGCTCGACGCGGATCACTTCGCGGAGCGTCATGGCCTCGCTCTTCGGATAGCCATCCCGGGTCGTCTCGCCCGCAGCGAGATGCGTCGTTTCGATAATCAGGGCATCCCCCTCCCAACGGCCGATCGAATATCCGTTGGGCGTGTGAAGCGTACCGGCGGGAGCCGGATCGCCGTTAATCGCGATCGATCGAACGACGTCCATGGTCTCGTAGCGAATCGTCGCCAGATCGCCGTCGAAGCTGAAGTCCATCGGGCTCAGGTGATAGAAGGCGCGCGGCATCCCGGGCGGCTCGCAGCGCAATGAC
>DATCZB010000132.1:0-4288 GCA_036526155.1 Gammaproteobacteria bacterium | reverse complement strand
ATATCCCAGACCGGAATCTCCGCACCGATGACCGAGGCCGTGTGCGTCAGCGGCACGAGCGGTATCGATGTCACGCTGAACGGAATGACCGAATAGGCGTGATGATGAATGACGGCGTTGACGTCGGGCCGCGCCTCGTAGACCGCGCCGTGAATCATGCGCTCGCCATACGGGCGCCGGCCGCCGGGGTCGAGCGAGGTGCCGTCCTGCTCGAACAGCACGAGGTCGTCGAACTCTACGAGCGCGGGGCTGCGCGCCCACGACATGACGTAGCGGTCGGGATTGCGCGGGTCGCGGACGCTGACATGACCGAAAGCGTCGACGACGCCCTCGTTGGCGAGAATGCGATTGGCGGCCACGACGCGCCGAAACTCGATGCGATCGTCGATGCCGCCCACGCCCTGCCCGAGCGCCTGGCGTGCGGGTAAGAGAATGCCGGAAGCCAGCGCACCGATACCCGCCTGCAGCATCGCCCTGCGGCGCCCGTCGATTGCGGCCTCGTTCGGCTCGCGCTGGCTGTTACGCATGCTGCAGCACCCCCCTGCTCATCGCCCGCAATATAGCACCGGGCCGCCGGCGTCCCGGTAGCAGGGCTAGCGCCCGGCGTTTGCCGGCGCTTCGCTGCGGCGGAACGTCACGGGCACGCCGCCCTGGGAGCTGATCAGCGCGCCGGACAGGGTGCCGTCCGCGGCCAGCTCACCGGCAAAGCCCCAGGGTTGCCAGTTCGGCAGCTCGAATCGGAGCACACCAGCGGAATAAGCCAGGCTCCGGAGCGGCTGCCCGATCTCGCCGAGCGTCGTGCCGATCAGCCGCCCGGCGACCGCACCGTTCGCGTCGCGCACGAACTCGAGCGCGATATCGAGATCGATCGTGACGATGCGCGGCCGGCCGACCCAGCGCCCGATCAAGGTTCCCGCAACCTCGGCCGGCAGCTCGATACCTGCTGCAGCTTGCGGCGACAGGTCGGCGCGCTCGGCGCGATTGGTTTCGACGTAGTTCGGCACGATCGTGTTCGACTCGTGGCAGGCGTACTCGGGCATGAAGTAGCCGGGGTCATGGCGCATCGGATAGCGCACCGTGAACGGGCGCGTCAGCACCACGGGATCCTCGGTCGTGACCTCGTAGAGCCACCAGTCGTCGTTGAGGCGAACGATGCGCTCGGTCGTCTTCATCCGGTCGCTGTGCGGGAAGCGATTGCCCGGCGGCGAGCCGAGCACGCCGAGGTTGATGAGCGGCGGGCCTTCGCGGTAGTTGGTCGTCTCGACGACGAGCGTCGTCCCTTCCCAGCGCCCGCGCGACTCGCCGAGATACTGCCCGATCGCAGGCGCGAGCGCCGCACGGCCATCGGTCGGGATCACGCGCGCCTCGTGAATCATCTCGAGCTGAAACACGACGTAACCCGGCGCCTGGACGATCCGGAAGCCGCCGTTATAGCGGTACGGCATCATCGACGACGGCATGCCGCGCGTCAGGCAGCGGTCCCAGCTGTCGAAGTCGGCCGGCCCGTCATAGGTGTGGTTCTCGCCCGGCAGCGCCCAGCTGCTCCGCATCGAGAGCGCGCGCCGTTTGCCTTCGGCCGTCAGCTCGGGCAGCAGGCCGTTCGGCGGGTCGACCAGGAGATTGGTCTGCCGCTGCGGCACGTTCGGATCGGTCGCGCCCGAGCTCAGCGACAGGCCGAGATTGCCTTCGGCGAGTGCCGCCACACTGACATCGGTTCGCTCGAGCCACGCGGCGATCTCAGCGTCGTACTCCGCTTCCGTCAGCCAGGTCTTATCGGGATCGCATTCGGTGCGCCAGTCAGGCGCCGACCGCTCGCCGAACAGAAACGTCGGCAACAAACGCGACGGATACTGGTCGCCGCAGCGCTCGAGCGGCAACCGCGACGCCTGCATCATGTCGAGCATGGCGCCGATATCGGGCTCGCCCCAGGAGGTCAGCGGATGCTCCCAGCCTGCCGGGGTCTCGATGAAATGGTTGGCCTCGCCCGGTGCGCCACGAATCGAGTCGCCGATCTGGGCCTCGGCCGCGGTGGCAAGACATCCGGCCAGCCCGATCCCGAGCACCAGGTCGCGAGCGGCCAGAGGCGAGCGCGCGTTCATGCCGCTAGACGGATCCCGAGCCGCTCTCACCAGGCCCTTCGTGCTCCGACTCCAGGCGCACCTCGACCTCGTGCACGGCGTCGCGCTCGGAGCCGATCAGGATGGCGATCCAGCGCGTGTTCTCGTCGCTCTCGAGCGCCATCTTGAGCGTCATCGTCAGTGGCACGGACAACAGCATGCCAACCGGCCCGAATACCCAGCCCCAGAAGAACAAGCCGACGAAGACGACGAGCGGCGAGATGCCGACGCCATAGCCCATGAGCCTCGGCTCGATGAAGTTGCCCAGCGTCATGTTGATGACGACAAAAGCCGCGGCTGTCGACAGCGCCTCGGGCACACCAAGCTGCACCAGCGCCATCATTACGGCGGGGACGGCCGCAATGATCGAGCCGATCGTCGGGACGTAGTTCAGCAGGAACGCAAACATGCCCCAGAGCAGCGGGAAATCGAGCCCGATCATCCAGGTTGCCAACCAGGCAAGAACGCCCGTGACGAGGCTAACCACCGTCTTGATGCCGAGATAGCGGCCGAGGTTCGAGAGAAACTCGCGCGCGCGATCGATCGTCGCGCTGCTCTGGCCGAATGCCGCCTGGATCTTGACGCCAAAGCCCGATGCCTCGAGCAGGATGAAGACGACGGTGAACAGGATCAGGAAGGCGTCGGTCAGGACGTCGCGCACGGCGTTCAGGAGGTTGGCCGCAAGACCCATGACCCAGCCCGGGTCGATCAGGTCGCCGAGCGTCTCCACCGACTCATCGTCGGCGAAAAATCTGGCCGCGAACTCGAGCGTCCCCTCGATCAGCGTATCCAGTCGCGCCTGATAGACCGGCAGCGCGGCCGTGAAATCGGCAATTCGGGTGCCGAGGATCGTGACGATCAGGCCGAGCACCAACATGATGGCGATCACGATCAGAAGCGCTGCAAGCACGGAAGGGATCCCGCGCGCCTGGAGCCAGAGCATCGGCCGCACCGTGACCAGCGCGATAAACATGGCGAGCAGGAACGGGACGATCAGATTGCTCGCGGCCTGCATGCCGTAAATGAGCACGACGGCGGCGGCCACGCTGACTACCGCGCCTATTCGCGTCCCGCCCGTCACGCTCACTGCATCATCATCCGCTGACCCCCGTTCGAGCATATTAGCGTCGGGCGACTCGGATAAGGAAGTCGACGCAGCCGTGGCCTCGCGCCGCGAAGCTCGGGCCAAAGCCTATTTAGACCGGGTCTTCAGCTGAATGGCGCCAGGTGTTCAGGTAGTGTGCAAGGCGGTCGAGCTCATAACGCGGCCGCAACAATCAGAAAAACTTGGGGGACTCAAAGATGGGACGTTCAGTCTTCATTCAACGAATAGTTTTCTGCCTCGCTTCGACTTTCCTGATCGGCACCGCATCGATTTCCGTGCAGGCACAGGATGCGCAGCCTGTGGGCGTGCAGGTGCGAATGATGTCGGTCAAGCCGGATTCGGTCGCGCAGTTCGAAGCCGCGATCGGCGATATTTCGGCTGCGCTCCAGGAACAGGGGCGGCCGTTCTTTCACGTCTACGAGCGGTTACGAGGTGACGGCATACCGGGCTTCACGGTGATCAGTCCGGACCCGTATTTCGGGGAGGTCGTCCCCGTCGATATCGGCGATGCGCTCGGCGACCGGATCCGCCATACGCTGAGCGACAGCACGCGGCTGACCATTCAGACTTACACCAACCTCGGCATTGCCGGCGAAAGCCTGGCGCCACCGGCACCGTACTTGCGTACGCGCGTGCGCATCACGTCGCCGGCCAATCGTGCCGACTTCATTGAGTGGCAGGAAGAGGCAGTGGAGCTGCTCACGGAAGCGGGACTGTCGGACCTCCGCGTTGGCCGCATCGTGCTCGGCGGGAACTCCGACAGCTGGGTCCGCTGGACCTATCAGGAATCAATCTCCGGCCCGCCGACCGGGCTCGATATTGAGGGAACAGTCGGCCAGAACCGCATCGACGCAATGGTCGCGGAAGGCAACGAGCTGCTTGTCGCCCAGGAAGACTATGTGCTGATGTTTCGTGAGGATCTGAGCTTCACGGCTGAGTAAATCAGCAGCTTAATTCTTGGTGACAGAAAGGCCCCGAGAGGGGCCTTTCTTTTGCCTGTGACGGGCTCCCGGACTCAGTGGCCGCGAGCCGCTACATTGAAGTGATCGCCCACGGGCGCTTCCAA
>DATCZB010000131.1:0-4064 GCA_036526155.1 Gammaproteobacteria bacterium | reverse complement strand
AATCATATACGAATGAGAATGATTGTCAATTGCATATGACATAAGTCAGGCCGCGGCCCGAATCAGCTCGGGCAGCTCGCGCATGTCGGTAAACACCGTCGCGCCGAGTTCGGCCAGATCAGATCCTTCGACGTAGTCGGCCGCGGCATAGCCAAAAACGCGCATACCCGCCGCGACCGCGGCCGTCACGCCCTTGACCGAATCCTCGACCACGAAGACCCGTCCCGGATCGACGCCGAAATCGCTCGCCGCAGCCAGGAACAGGTCGGGCGCGGGTTTCCCGGGCAGACCCGATTCCGACGAATAGAGCCGCCCCTCGAACCGCGGCAAGAGGCCGGTGACGCCGAGCGTCGTCTGCATCTTGCGTAATGGACCGTTCGAGACGACGCAGTACGGCATCTCGAGCGCGTCGAGCACGTCAATGACACCGGCGACGGGCTGAACCGGCGCTTCCCGAAAGTGCGCGTAGAGCCTTTCCCGCCAGACCGGAAAAAAGTCCTCCGCCAGCGGCTCGCCGAGCAGGTCCTCGATGATCGCGACCGACTGCTTCAGCGTGTTACCCATAAAGAGGCCAATCGCCCGGTCGATATCGAGGTCGATGCCGAGCTCGCCGAGCGCCTGGATCAGCGACTCGTGCGCCAGCCGCTCGCTGTCGACGAGCACGCCGTCGCAATCGAAAATCGCAAGCTCCCAGCCCAATTCAGATACCGTCCCTGAACACATTGCCAATCCGGCAACGGTGCGTATTCTCTCGCGCTATTGCTAGAATCCCAAAGAAAAAGAGTCAACCATGTCGCGATATATTGCCGCCATTGACCAGGGGACGACCAGTACCCGACTGATTCTGTTCGACGCGGCCGGCAACATTGCCGGAATCGGGCAGAAGGAACACGAGCAGATTTTCCCCGCGCCCGGCCGGGTCGAGCACGACGCCAATGAGATCTGGCGCAACACGCTAGAAGTTGCGGCCGCGGCACTCGATTCCGCCGGAATCACGGCTCGCGACGTGGCAGCGATCGGCATCACGAACCAGCGAGAGACGACCCTGCTCTGGGACCGCACCACCGGCGAGCCCCTGCACAATGCGCTCGTCTGGCAGGATACGCGCGTCGACAATCTCGTCGCCGATTACGCGACCGACGGCGGGCAGGACAGGTTCCGCGGCAAGACGGGTTTGCCGCTCGCGAGCTATTTCAGCGGGCTCAAGCTCAAGTGGCTGCTGGACAACGTGCCGGGTGCACGCGAACGCGCCGCGGCCGGCGAGCTCGCATTCGGCACCATGGACAGCTGGCTGATCTGGAAGCTGACCGGCGGCACCGAAGGCGGGCGGCATGCGACCGACGTCACCAACGCGAGCCGGACCCAGCTCATGGAGCTTCGGTCGCTGGCATTCGATCCCGAGTTGCTCGAGGCGATGACGATTCCCGAGGGCGTTCTGCCCCAGATCCTGCCGTCGAGCGCGCAATTTGGCGAGGCGACCGTCGCACCGCTGGCCGGCGTCCCGATTGCGGGGGTCCTCGGTGACCAGCAGGCGGCCCTCGTCGGCCAGACCTGCTTCGAGCCCGGCGAAGCCAAGAACACATACGGCACGGGTTGCTTCATGCTGCTCAATACCGGCACGACCCCCGTGCAGTCGACGGCGGGCCTGCTGACCACGGTCGCCTACCAGCTCGGCTCGGAGCCGGCGCGCTATGCGCTCGAAGGGTCGATTGCAATCACGGGCGCCCTGGTCCAGTGGCTGCGCGACAACCTCGGAATCATCGAGTCGAGCCCCGAGGTCGAAGCGCTGGCACGCAAGGTGCCCGACAATGGTGGCGTCTACTTCGTCCCGGCATTCTCGGGGCTGTATGCGCCGCACTGGGACGCGAGCGCCCGCGGCATCATCGCCGGCCTGACCCGCTTCGCCAACAAGAGCCACATCGCCCGAGCCGCACTCGAGGCGACGGCGTTTCAGACTCAGGAAGTGGCAGAAGCCATGGAAGTAGACTCCGGCATCGCGCTGTCGGAGCTGCGCGTGGACGGCGGTATGATTGCGAACGATCTGCTCATGCAGTTTCAATCCGATCTGCTCAACGCCCCGGTCGTGATCCCGAAGATCGCCGAGACGACGGCTCTCGGTGCGGCTTATGCCGCCGGCCTCGAGGTCGGCTACTGGGAGAACACCGAGGCACTCAGGGAAAACTGGGCAATGGATCGCCGTATCGAACCGGCCATGGATGCGGATGCTCGCGCGCAGCTGCTGACCAGCTGGCGGCGGGCCATAGAAAGGTCGCGAGGTTGGATCGAATGAATGCTGAGTTTCTCGGCGAGATGTTCGGCACGCTGGTGCTGATCCTGCTCGGCAACGGCGTGGTCGCCTGCGCCTTGCTCAAGAAGTCCTACGGCGAGGGCTCCGACTGGATGGTCATCAGCACGGGCTGGGGCTTCGCGGTCATCTGCGGCGTGCTGGTCGCACTCGTGATCGGCAGCGACGCGCACATCAATCCGGCCATCACTGTGGGTGTCAGCATCGCGACCGGCGACTGGAGCCAGGCGCCGATGTACATATCGGCGCAAATGCTTGGCGCGATGCTCGGCGCCCTGCTCGTCTGGCTGCACTACATCCCGCACTGGCGCGAAACGGAAGACGTCGCACTGAAGCGCGCGTGCTTTTGCACGTCGCCGGCGATCCGCCATATCCCGGCCAATCTGCTGAGTGAAATCATCGGCACGTTCGTGCTGGTGTTCGTCGCCGCCGTGATCTTCTCCGGGCGCCTGGCGCCCGACGGCCTGATGCCGGGCTTCGGGCCACTGCTCGTCGGGCTGCTCGTCTGGGGCATCGGCCTGTCGCTGGGCGGACCGACGGGTTATGCGATCAACCCGGCGCGCGACCTCGGGCCCCGGATCATGCACTCGGTGCTGCCGATCGACGGCAAGGGTGATTCCGGCTGGGATTATGCCGCCATACCCGTCCTCGGCCCGCTGGCCGGGGCGCTGCTCGGCGGCTTCGCCGTCGCCGCCGCCAATCTCTGAGGCCGAGCGACCCGTGCCTCGAGGTTTCGGTTAAACTGTCGGCCAGACAAACGGGGGGAAGCAAGCCAATGTCGGGATCTTCGACACCGCCTCAGTTCGAGCCGCCGAGCGGCAAGACCATTCTCATCGGCTCCGGCGTGGCGATCGTCGTCGCGGTCGTCGTGCTCGTCACCGTCATCTGGCCAGCCGAGTACGAATACGATCCGACCGGTATCGGCCGGCTTCTCGGCATCATGGGCATGAGCACGGCGCCGACGATCACGATCGAGGTCGTCGACAATATCGGCGGCAACGAGTCACTGCGCGAGGTCGAGATCCCGGACTTCGGCGATCCCGTCCCACTCCCGAACCCGGACGTTCACCAGGCCGTGGACGCCGCTCCCGAGACCGTTACCATGACCGTCGAACTCGACGTCGACTCCGAGACCGAGGTCAAGGCCGTACTGCGGGAAAAGCAGATGATCGTCTACGAATGGGTCGTGGATGACGGCATTATTTATTCAGATTTTCATGGACATACACCGGAATTCGGAGAAGAATTCTGGGTTCGGTATCAGGAAGATCAGCGCGGCTCGTCGGGCGAGAGCGGCTCGCTCGTGGCCCCATTCTCGGGTGAGCACGGCTGGTACTGGGTCAATCTCAACGACCATCCCGTGACCATCACGCTGACCGTCACGGGCTATTTCGACGACATGATCGACTACAGCGGCCTGTTTTAGGGCCGCACCGACGGCCCTCGATCCCGGAGGGCCGCCGCCTGCAAAAACAACAATAACGGAGAGCCTTCATGGAACAAGTGTATATGCCGGTTGCGGACAGCCTTGTCTGGTCGACTCTGGCTGCCGCGCTGCCGATTCTCATATTGCTCGTGATGATTGGCGTATTCCGCAAACCGGCATGGATCTCGGCGCTGACGGGACTGGCCGTCGGCTTCGTCGTCGCGATCGGCATCTACGGAATGCCGGCGCAGACCGCCGTCAGCTCGACCGCGCTCGGCGCGGCTTTCGGCTGGTTCCCGATCGGCTGGATCGTGTTCTGGGCTGTCGTGCTGT
>DATCZB010000130.1:0-2153 GCA_036526155.1 Gammaproteobacteria bacterium | reverse complement strand
CAGAAGACGACGTCCTCGCCGTGATCGAGCGCGGCAAGCAGGCGTTGCTGAAAGCAAGAGCTGGCCGCGTTCCCCCGGGGCGCGATGAGAAACAACTGACCGCGTGGAACGCCCTTGCAATCCGCGGCCTCGCGATTGCGGGCCGCGCACTGGAGCGCGAGGATCTCATCGAAGCAGCGGCCCGGGCCGTCGAGTTCATTCGCGCCACACTGTTCGTCGACGGCCGCCTGCTCGCGAGCTACAAGGACGGCGAAGCACGCTTTCCCGCCTACCTCGACGACCACGCCTTCCTGCTCGACGCGCTACTGGAATTACTTCAAGCGCGGTGGTCGAGCGAATACCTGCAGTTTGCCGTCACCCTTGCCGATACGCTGCTGGAAAACTTCGAGGACAGCGCCAGCGGCGGTTTCTTCTTCACGGCGAACGACCACGAGGAACTCATCCACCGGCCGAAACCGCTGGCCGATGAATCCGTGCCATCAGGCAACGGCATCGCCGCGTTAGCACTGCAGCGCCTCGGATTTCTTTTGGGAGAAACCCGCTACCTGGATGCTGCCGAGCGAACGTTGCGTACTGCCTGGCGCGCGATGGACGAGTACGCGCACGGCCACGTCACGTTGTTGACGGCACTCGAGGAGTATCTGGAACACCCGGAGATCGTGATCATCCGCGGCGATGAGGATGAGATCGGCCGCTGGCGAGACGCTGCGGCAAAACTGTATGCGCCACGCCGCCTCGTATTCGCCATCGGCCGGGACGAGCAGTCATTACCGGGCGCGCTCGCCGACCGGGCAGCCGTGGACGACGATACCGTTGCCTACCGCTGCCTGGGCACGCATTGCGAATTACCGGTAACGAGCTGGGAAGCGCTCGCTGCAAGTCTGTCGGAATCGAACTGACGCGGCGGCCACGTCTAGTCCGTGTATCCCGTCAGTTCGACGTAGCCGCGGCCCTCGACGGGCGACCCGTGCCGTTGGCCCCGTACGTCGACCGCGCCCTCCCAGTAGCGCACCGTCGTGAACAGCTCCTGGTCGGCCATGACCGGGCGAATCTCTAGCGAGAGACCCCGGTCCGGTACTCGCAACACCCACGCCGACGGATACCGCCCGCCCTCGGGGCTGTCCCAGGTGTCGGTGACTTCGATCTCGACGTCCTCCCGGTCGATGTGCGTCGACGCGCCGTCGGCGCTTATCCAGGTGCCTGCGCTGTGCTCGTCCTGGCTGCCGTCGAGCTTGCGCAGGTTGTAGAACATCAGTTCGCTGCCGTCGGATAACTGCAGCGCGAACCAGTCCCAGCCGAGCTGGTCCGCAGCAAGCGCGCTGCTGCTCCACTCTCGGTCGAGCCAGGACAGGCCCGAAACGCGGTACTCCTCGTCACCGAGCCGAATTGAACCCTCCGTCAGCCATCGCGTGATCGAGTAGTAGTAGGAGGCATTGCCCGGCTCGGCCGACTTCTGCGAAAGCCCGTCGATGCCATTCAGCACGGGTGGTTTCGCAGCGGTGAGCGCGACGTCGAGCGCAAACTCGGCATCGGACGCCCGCAGCCGCCATTGCTCCGGCCGTCCCGGTTCTTCCGTGGCGATTTCCCAGTCGTCGATCCAGACCCGGAACGGATCAGCGCTCGCGCCTGCGAGCCCGAGCGCGCCCCGCGAGTAACGCTCTGCCGTATAAAAACGTTCGCGACCGGCGTCGGTCACGGCACAGTGCGCGATGTAAACCTGGTTGCTGCGCCAGCTCGATGCCGCTGTCAAAAGAGTCGGTGCCAACGCGAACCGAAATATAGTCAGCTCGAAGCCGAAGCGCCTGCCGCCATCGCCGTCGAGATTGCCGGTGACGTACCACCACTCGTTGCGAAACCCGGGGTGCGGGCCGTGGTCCGCAGGAAATACGAACGCACGGGGCGCGATGGCTGTCGCGAAACCGGAGTCTTCCTCGCTGCTCAACAGCTCGGACAGCCGGGACTGGGGCGCCGCGGTCTCGTTACCGGAGGCCATGAACGGCAATAGTGCGGCTGCAAGAAATGCGAAGAAGCTCGCACGCATAACGGCTTACTCCTCTCGCATGGCCGCAGCCGGCTGGCTGCGGGCCGCACGAAAGGCGGGATAGATACCGGCGACCAGCGCGGCGCCAACGGCGAAAGCAATCGCCGACAAC
>DATCZB010000129.1:0-2076 GCA_036526155.1 Gammaproteobacteria bacterium | reverse complement strand
CGACTACGGCGACGACTCCGCCTCGCGCTGCGGCGGCGTGTCGGACGGGGGGCGCAGCGCGAGCCGACCGACGTAGTGCCGGAACGTCTCGAGCGTCAGCCGGGCGTCGGCCATGGCGCGGTGCGGGACCGAGCCGTTGATCAGGCCGGCCGTCGACGCCGCCTGGCGCAGCGAAAGCGCGGCGACCCGCTCTCCGGAGACGAGCGACCAGCTGTAGAAGAGCGTCGCCAGATCGATGACGTGGTAGTCGAAGGGGTAGGGGACGTCGCAGTTCTTGTAGCCCCGCTCGAGGAACTGCACGTCCATCCGCACGTTCTGCCCGGCCGGCACCGCGGTCTTGCCCGCCGGCACCAGCGCCGACATCTCCGTCAGCGCCTGGCGCAGCGGTACGGCGTTGCGCCAGGCCTCGGGGTCGTAGCCGCTGATGGCGGCCGCTTCGGGCGTGATGCGGTCCGCGCGCGCTGCAACCTTCCACTCGCCGGCGCAGACCTCCGCCAGCCGGTAGTCCGTCATGATCACCGCGATCTCTGTGATGTCGTGGAGTTCGGGATCGAGCCCGCCGAACTCGCAATCCAGGAAGGCAAATACGAAATCGGACACCGTCGGCCTTTCGCGTGGTCTTGGAGCGTGGCGCTCCCAACGGGAATCGAACCCGTGTCTCAGCCTTGAGAGGGCTGCGTCCTAGACCGCTAGACGATGGGAGCATGCCGGCAGGCGAGGCCAAGCTAGCAGGCCCGCCAGGGCTTCGCCCGCGCGGTTCCCGTGGCCCGGGCGGCCGCGCGCGGCGGGTGCGGGCGCCCGGGTCGCTGCGCCGAAGCGACGATTTTCGTCACTCGAGCGACGCGCGGTGTCACTCTCGGCGCTCGCTACACGCTCGGGGAGTCTCGGGCAACGCGATCCGGACGCCGCTGTCGCACCTCAGGTTGGAGCGAGCGTCTGCCGATGGAAGAGCCGGCAACGGTGTGCTTGGCACGGCGGTTGCTTCATCCGTGCCGCGAACGGGTCATCGGGAATCTGGCTGGCCGAAGTTCGGCAGGGCTGGAGCCGCCAATGGGAAGGGGTTCCACCGACAAACCGCACCGGATGCCCGGAACACAACGAGGAGATGAGACCTTGATCAAGTTCAACACACGAAAGGGCGGCTTCACGCTCATCGAGCTCATGATCGTGGTGGCGATCATCGGGATCCTGGCTGCGATCGCGATCCCGAACTTCCTTCGCTTCCAGTTGAAGGCGAAGTCGAGTGAAGGCAAGACCAATCTTGCCGCGATCCGTACTGCGGAGCAGTCCTACTACTCCGAGTTCGGCGTCTTTGTGTCTGCGAACGCTTCGCCCGCGAATCCGCCGCAGAACGTGAAGACCGACTTCACCAACGTCGACGGCACCAATGCGGGCTTCGATCGGCTCGGCTGGTCGCCCGAGGGCCAGGTGTACTTCAACTACGGCGTAGCCACGGCAGCGAATGGCTACACCGCTTCCGCCGGTGCCGACATCGACGCCGACAGCACGTATCAGCTGTGGGGCTACAAGAAGCTCAACGCTGGTGCGGCCGTGACGGCGAAGACCCTCGGCAACGCGGGCGTGTGTGCGGTCGCCAACCTGCAGACGCAGGTGGTCGGCCCGTGCGCCAGCAACTTCGGCCAGAGCGTGTTCTAGGTCGAGTCACGTGGACCAGGGTGGAGGGTCGGTGTCAGCCGGCCCTCCACTCGCGTCATCTCGATCGGAGCTCCCTATGCCGATGCACAAGGATTCCTCCGCGAAAACCAAGCGCGGTTTCACTCTTGTCGAGCTCATGATCACCGTGGGATTGATCGGTGTGCTCAGTGCGATCGCCGTGCCGAACTTCATCGCCTACCAGGCGCGTTCCCGGCGCAGTGAGGCGTACGCCAACCTCGCTTCGCTCGCCCGGGCGCAGAAGGCGTATCTGGCGGAACGCAACCAGTTCCTCGACATCGGCGCGTCCGGTGAGCCCACGCTGCCCGATCCCGGCCTGTACGGTGGGCTCGGCACCAACACGATGCCCTGGGATTCGGCGGCGGCCGACTTCTTCAGCGAGGTCGGCTGGAGCCCCGAGGG
>DATCZB010000128.1:0-2509 GCA_036526155.1 Gammaproteobacteria bacterium | reverse complement strand
GTCCGCGGTATTCGAGGCCGTTCTCGATGACGGTGACCTCGTGAGCCTCGCCGTTCCACTCGCGGATCAGCCGCGTGCCGACAACGGGAAGAGCGGATTGACGGCGGTTGATCCGGATCTCGCGGCCATCGTCGCTGGTCGCGTCCGCGAGCTCGTCGAGTCGCGCGCTCGCCTTCTCACTCAGCCCGCCATGGGCGAGTTCCTGGATGCGGTATGAGAGGCGCTTTACGAGGTAGTCGCGATTGCGGCTCGGTGGCTGATCGCCGTAGAGGTCGTGCCAGCGGCGCAGCAGCCCGTTGATCGGCATGTCGCGCAACTCGGAGAGGTCGCGAAGTACGTTCATGTCATCGAATCCCTCGAGGTTCCGGGCCGTCCATGGACGCTTCGCCCGGGCGAGTTATCAAGGGAATTGTCTCCGGAACCCGCGGAATCGCCGGGATTCCGGAGCCGCAGGAACCCGGCCGCGAGCAGACGAGCGAGCTCGTCGAGGCGCTCGCTTTCGTTCATCAGGGCGGGATCGAGGGGGTTCGTCATGCCGGGGGAGCCTAGGCACCAATATCTGCCCCGACAAGTGCAAATATGGGAACGGGTATTGCTAATTTTGCAATATATGGGGGCCGCAGGCTCAGACCCGGCGGCCGAGCCAGACGACGCGGCCCGCAACGTGCAGGCTCGAAGGGTCTTCGACCTCGTAATCGCGGTACTGCGGGTTGTCGCTCCCGAGATTGATGCGGCGGCGGGAAGGATCGACCGAAACCCGCTTCACCAAGGCATTTCCCTCGTAGACGACCACGTAGATGCCGTCCCGGTTGGGGGTGACCTGTGTCGTGTCGATCAGCACCTGATCGCCGTCCGACAGGGTCGGGAACATGCTGTCGCCGTCGACCGGCACCACGGCGAGCTGGTCGGGCCTGGCAGTGGTGAAGCGTCTCAGCCAGCCCGGCATGAAGGGCTGGTGGTCGATCACGTTGGCGGCGTCGATCATGCTGCCCGAGCCGGCCGAGACGCGGACGTCGTAGACCGGGATCATCACCGGCCCCTCGCCCGGGGTCCGGGCCACGACGGGCCGCTCGCCGGCGATCTCCGCCACCGTGCAGTCGAGAACCTCGGCCAGCCGCTGCATCAGGGGCAGGCTGAGGCGCGAGTCCTCGGTCTCGTAGCGAGAAACGCTGCTGGGCGAGCATTTCAGCGCGCGCGCCACGTCTTCCTGTGACAGCCCGCGGTCGGTTCGGATATCGCGAAGTCGGCTCATGGGGGCATATTGCCAAAATGGCAATACCTGTCAACATAAATCTGCATATTTGTCATTGACGCAGCATGTCGCGTTCCTGCAATGTTCTCTCACGCCCACTTTCAGCACGGGGGACGAGATGACACTGCGAGAGTTCCTGGACAAGTACAACGTGACGCTCAACGAGTTCAGCGTCGAGACCGGCGTCAGCGCTTCCACGCTTTCCCGCTACGCCGCCGGCATCCGGGTGCCGAAGCCCAGGGTGATGGAGCGCATCGTCACCGCCACCGGCGGGATGGTCCAGCCCAACGACTTCTATGACGCCGTGGCCCGGCGTTCCCGGGAGGAGGCGGCATGAACCCCTTCGAGCGCCACGGCATCGATCACCTGTCGGCATCGAGCCTCAATCTCGCCCGCAACAACCTGGCGCTCTGGGTGGTCCAGTATTTGTTCGGCGAGAAGGGGCAGCCGAGCCTCGCCATGATCGCCGGCAACGCCGTAGAGGACGGTGTCGCGCACGGGCTGTTCCATCCGGAAGCCGATCTCGAGGCCTGCAAGTCGCTGGCGCGTGAGTCTTTCATGCGTCGCACCGCACTCGGCGGGTTCGAAACCGAGGCCCGGGAGGCCAAGCTCGCCGACATCGTGGGTTACCCGGCAGAGGGTCGGAAGAAGGCGGCACCGGGCATGGTCGCCGCTGCGCTGGAATCGTTGCGTCCCTATGGCAGGCCGACCCGGCCCGAGGGGCAGCACCAGTGTCGCATCGAGATCACGCTCGACGGTATCCCGGTGCCGGTCATCGGCTACAAGGACTTCGCGTTCGACGAACACGGGCTCGACGTCGATCTCAAGACGACGACGCGCATGCCGTCCGACATGAGCGCCGATCATCAGCTGCAGGGCGCGATCTACTGGAAGGCATCCGGCAACCGGGCGCAGCGTTTCTGTTACGCGACCAAAGCCGATGCCGTCGTGCTCGAGCTTTCCGCCGACGCTGCGCGCGAGGCCATCAAGACCGCTGCCGGGATTGCCAACTGTCTCATGCGCTTCCTCGCCCTCTCAGGCGACCGCGCCGTGCTCGCCCGTCTAATCATCCCGGATTACGGCAACTTTCGCTGGGACCGCGGCACCGGCGCCCGCGCCCGCGAGATCTGGGGCTTCTGAGTTCAAACGCGTCGACGACCAACCGAGAGACAACGAAGGGAACCAATCATGCCTCTCAATCTGCAGAACGGCGGCAACGCCGTCCCCCACATCCGTTACCAGGCCAGCACGTCGAGC
>DATCZB010000127.1:0-5201 GCA_036526155.1 Gammaproteobacteria bacterium | reverse complement strand
CGCACCAGAGAGCGACTGGTTGGCCGAGACTGTCGTGCGAACGTTGCCCGCGGTCGCGATCTTCATGCCAATGTAGCCACTGGCGATCGAGATAATCGCACCGAAAATGAACGCGACGGCCGTGTAGATGCCTTCATTGACGTTCTCGGTGTGGTGATCATCGATCAGGAGCGCGATGACGAGGCCGAACAGGACCATGAATATGGCCATGAACTTGTATTCCTGCTTGAGGAACGCCATCGCTCCTTCGGCGATCGCCGAATGAATCTTGCGCAGTTTGGCGCGCGTGTCGTCGTCTTCGACACCCATATCGACCGCAACGCGGCTGACCGAGTGCGAGTAGTAAAAGGCCACAACGAGTCCGAAAAGGGACAGGGCCAGGATAATCGCAACTGACATACTGATTGTTACTCCATGATTGTCGTTTGGCGGGAGGGGCACGGCACACAGGGCTGCAAGGTGCGATGGGCTGCACCTCAAGCTATGCAGAACTCCTTCGGGACCCTCCCCCCGAACATGAAATTTGTATTTTTGATGCTTGCCGACTGCACGAACTCAAGGATTTTTCGTCCGCGGGCCGGTCTCGAAAGCGCGCGCATCATACCACAAATCTGGTGGTCAGCAGCTTCGACACAGGCAGCTTCGAAGTCTGAGGTAGTTCGGCAAGCCATTGATATATGACGGATAATCTTCGCCTCCTCTTTCGGAGGCGCCGGGCCCGCTCAGGCTTTTCAGCTATCCCTTAGCGCCTTACCATTCCTGTTTCGACCGTTGCGGCCGAAATTGTGAGAAAGACAAAGTGGTCGGGGTGAGAGGATTTGACTCGCGGCTGCGCCGCTCGGGCCTTCGGCCCGCGCTGCGTGCGTCTGTCGGCGCTGCGCGCCTCGGTTGAACCTCCGGCCCCTGCCTCCCGAAACAGCCCGTAAACAACAGCGAGAACTGCTGCGCCCAGGGAAAGCCAAAGCGCCATTCAAATGTCCTCCCTGGCTGAGGGCCAATGCCGGGCCCTTCCGCTGTCGCCCATCAGAGTGAATCGCGGCACGCGAACCGAGATCGCTCGTAACCAATTGTTTTTATTGTGCTTTTTGGCTTTGCCGCCCAACAAAAGCGGCTTATTCTAGTGCAAACTCAGATCCCAACAGGCGGCGCACTGGCTTGCCCTTGAGCGTGACATAGCGTGGCAGGCCACGCCGATAAGGCGGGTAATCTTCGCCCTGTATCAGCGGCTCGAGGTAGGTGCGGCAGCGCTGGGTAATCCCGAAACCGTCGCGTGTGATGAAGCTCCGGGGCATTTTCTTCTCCCGGTTGGCGACTCGCGACAGCGGCACTTTGTCGATGCTCCAGCGGTAAGGCCGGTCGGAAGTCCGGACGATGATCGGCATGACGGCATTCTCGCCGGCCAGCGCGAGCTGCACGGCTGCCCTGCCGACGGCGTACGCCTGGCGGACATCCGTTGCGGAAGCGATGTGTCGGGCCGAGCGTTGCAGATAGTCGGCGATCGCGTAGTGATACTTGAGCCCGAGCTGGCTGCGAACGATCTCGGCCACGGTTGCAGCGACGCCGCCGAGCTGGGTGTGCCCGAAAGCATCGGTCGTGCCGGCGTCGGCCAGAAAGCGGCCGTCGGCATGGCGGCTGCCCTCGGACACGACGACGACGCAATAGCCGTAGTTGTCGACCGAAGACTGGACGCGCTCGAGGAATGCCTTTTGCTCGAAAGGAATCTCGGGAAACAGAATGACGTGCGGCGCATCGCCGGGCTTCTCCCCGGCCAGGCCGCCGGCCGCCGCAATCCAGCCGGCATGCCGGCCCATGACCTCGAGAATGAATACCTTGGTCGAGGTCAGCGCCATCGAGGCAACGTCGAGCGCCGCTTCGCGAGTCGAAACGGCAACGTACTTGGCGACCGACCCGAAACCGGGGCAGGTATCCGTGAATGGCAGGTCGTTGTCGACAGTCTTGGGAATTCCGATGCAGGTGACGGGGAAGCGCAGCTTCCGGCTCATCTGCGCCACCTTGTTGGCCGTGTCCATCGAGTCGCCGCCACCGTTATAGAAGAAGTAGCCGATGTCATGGGCCCTGAAGACCTCGATGAGCCGCTCGTACTCGGCCTTGTTCTGTTCGAGCCCCTTGAGCTTGTAGCGGGCCGAGCCGAATGCGCCGCCGGGCGTGGTTCTGAGTGCGGCGATGGTTGCCGCGGTTTCTGCCGAGGTGTCGATCATGTCCTCGTGCAGCGCACCGAGGATGCCATTGCGTCCGGCGTAGACCTTGCCGATCCGGGAGCTGCGCTTTCTCGCCGTCTCGATGACGCCGCAGGCGGTTGCGTTGATAACCGACGTTACGCCGCCCGATTGAGCGTAAAACGCATTCTGCTTCATATGATCCTCCGCGAGTCTCAGGTTCGATCGCTCGCGCGAGAATAGCAAACGCCGGTTGTCGTTTGACGATGCCTGCCCCGGCCGTTAGTTTAGCCAGCCATTTCAGGATCCAGGGGAATTGGCCAATGCGCATCGTCATGCTCGGCGCGCCGGGCTCAGGGAAGGGCACTCAGGCCAAGCGGCTCGAGGCGGATTGTGGTTATCCGCAGATATCCACGGGCGATCTGCTGCGTCAGGCGGTCGCCAACGAAACCGAGCTCGGACTCAAGGCGAAAGCAGCGATGGATGCCGGTGACCTCGTGTCCGACGATATCGTGCTCGGCATGATTCGCGAGAGGATTGCGCAGGACGACGCCGTCAACGGGTTCATCCTCGACGGGTATCCGCGCAATCGACAACAGGCGGAAGATCTGGCGGCCGTGTTCGCGGAGCTGGGCCTCGAGCTCGACGTTGCCGTGCTGATGGATGTGCCCACGGAAATCCTGATGAAGCGGCTCACGGGCCGCCGCACCTGCTCTCTGACCGGCAAGCTCCTGAATATCTACTTCTCGCCGCAGAAGGCGCTCGATGAATGCACCGCGAACGGCGGCGAGCTGCTGCAGCGCAAGGACGATAACGAAGAGACGATCGGGAATCGCCTGACCGTCTACGAGCGCGAGACGGCGCCGTTGATCGAGTATTACCAGCAAGCCGGCCTGTTGAAGACGGTGCCGGCCGACGCCGGCGTCGACGAGGTTTATTCGCGGCTCGTTGCTACTTTGGGTCTCGATTAAGGGCCGCGAGGATCTCGGCGAGAATCGATCGCCTCCAGCCCGGCGGTAGTGCGTCGGCCGACTGACCGGCCGCGAGCTTCGCGATGTCGCGCCGCGTTGCGAGCAACTCGGGCTGGATGCCGAGATCGGCTGCGCGCGCTCTGACCTCCGCCTGCAGTGCCTTGGCCAGGGCCCGGTCCGGTGTCACGGGTCGGTGCGGGTCAGCTAGCGTTTCGGCCTGCGTCATGGCCTCGAGCATGGCCTCGAGCATGGCCGGGCCCGAGCGCCCGACGAGGCGCGGCGGCAGATCTCGTACCTGCTTCAGGTCGGCGACGGATTGTGGCAGCGCCCTGGCGATGCGGATCAGCTGATCGTCCGCGAGAATCCAGCGTCGCGGTTTGTTGCGGGCAACGGCGCGCTCCTCGCGCCACGCGACGAGCGCCCGCGCCGCGGCCCGGTGGGGCCCGGTCAGCGACCCGGCTCCCTTGATCTTGTCGTAAAGCATGTCGAGCTCCGGCTCGATCGGGATGGCGAGCTGCCGTTCGCAGTCTTCGTGAAACCACTCGAGACGGCCGAGCTCCTCCAGTCGATCCTCTAGCTTGCGCCACACGGCAAGCAGATAGCGAACATCATCGAGGGCGTAATGCTTCAGCCCGTCGGTCAATGGTCGTCGGCTCCAGTCGGCGCGCGTGTGCTGTTTGCCGAGGTCGACATCGAGCCATTCAGCGAGCAGCCCCTGCAGCCCGACCTGCGCCGGCATCCCGGTCAGCCCGGCGGCAATCTGGGTGTCGATCAGCCGCGGTGGAATTCGCCGGGTCTGGTAGTAGACGACCTCGAGATCCTGGCGGCCGCTGTGCAGGATCCAGACCTTGTCCTGCGCCAGCAGCACTTCGAACAAGGGATCGAGGTCGAGGCCGGCGAGGCAGTCAATGGCGGCAATGACGTCTCCGGTCGCGACCTGGAGCACGCAGAGCTCGGGAAAGTAGGTTCGCTCGCGCACGAACTCGGTGTCGAGCGCCAGCAGGGTCGCGTCAGAGATCCCCTCCAGAACCTGGTTCAGGTCCCCGGGCGTGTCGACGATCGGATACTCGGTGGGTTCCCGGGACATAAGCGGCGGAGATTATCGCATAGGGTATGATCGCGCTCGTGATGGGCGAATCCTTTTTCGTGTGTGGCAGCTAGCGTCGGCTTTCGGCGAGATCGCACTGCGTCGCCGTGGCCCCGAGAGCCTGCCGGCATCGCAATTTCTCGTCGCGTTCCTCCTCGGTATCTATTTTCTGACAAGCCTGTTCGACCTTGGTGTCTACGACATGCTCACGGGTCGTGGAATCGCGGGTGCAGCGGCCCAGGTCATGCTGATGTTCGGCTATGTGTTCGCCGTGCTCCGGTTCTTCAAGGTCGACCGCCGCTACCGGCAGACGATGAGCGCGATTCTCGGTGCCAATCTCGTGATCTACTTCGTCTTCGTTCCGGTCGCGCTCGGCAGCCTGATGGCGGGCGTGCCGCTGGATTCGGCGCCGCTGATCTGGTTCCGAATCGGGCTGTTCCTCTGGGCCGTTGTGGTCGAGGCGACGATCCTCGCGCGCGCGCTGAGTCAGCCCCTGATTCTCGGGTTCATGTTCGAGTTCCTGTACGTGCTTCCCTCGCTGAGCCTCAGCGAGTATTTCGCGACGGCGCCTGAGTAATGCGTATCCACATTCTCGGAATCTGCGGAACCTTCATGGGCGGAATCGCCGCGCTGGCGAAGGCCGCCGGCCATCAGGTATCGGGCTCGGACGAGAACGTATACCCGCCGATGAGCACCCAGCTCAGAAAACTCGGCATCAAGCTGCAGGAGGGCTGGGATCCGGAACAACTGGAGCCGGGTCTCGACTGCGTGCTCGTCGGTAACGTGCTCAGCCGAGGTAATCCCGTTGTCGAGGCCTTGCTCGATTCCGACCTGCCGTTCTATTCGGGCCCCGAATGGCTCGCCCGGCACGTGCTCAAGAATAAGTGGGTGCTGGCCGTTGCGGGCACACACGGCAAGACCACGACCACGAGCATGCTGGCATGGATTCTGGATTACGCGGGCCTC
>DATCZB010000126.1:0-3639 GCA_036526155.1 Gammaproteobacteria bacterium | reverse complement strand
ATCGTATACTTTCCAGCGTTCGCTGCTTTGAACAGAAGCGTCAAGCACACTAAGAAGGGGATCACATGAACGAGCGACTACTGGCGCTGGGTCTGGTTGCCGCGAGCGCGGCTCTCGCTGCCTGCTCGGGTGCTGACGAATCGGCCGATACGCCGTCCGCAGATTCGGCTGCCGGCGAGGCTGCGGATCAGGCGACGGCCAGCTATACCTACGCCGACGGCTCGCCTCATCCGGTGACATCCTGGGGCGATCCCAACCTGCAGGGCACCTGGCCAATCATGCACCTGCTCAGCACGCCGCTGCAGCGCAATCCGGATTACGGCGACCGCCTGTATCTGACCGAGGAGGAATACCAGGCGTCGCTGTCGCCGGAGAATCGCTCTTCGCAGGCCGCGCGCGATGCCGCCTATGATCGCATGGTGCAGAGCAACACGCTCGGCATGGGCGGCTGGGCCGAGTCGACGACGCGGTCGCCACAGACGCGCCAGACCTCGCTGATTGCCTATCCGCCCGACGGCCGCTTTCCGGCACTGACGGCGCGCGGTGAGGACCTGCGACCCAATTACGGCAGCAGCTGGAGCACGGAGCGCAGCGGCTCCGGTTTCGACAGCCCGCAGGACGATTTCGACACCTGGGACCGCTGCATCACGCGTGGCATGCCGAACTCGATGCTGCCATTCAACTACAACAACGGTATCCGCATCCTGCAGTCCCCGGGGTATGTGGTCATCGATCTGGAGATGATTCACGAGTCGCGCATCGTCCCGCTCGACGGGCGGCCGGCGCTCGATTCGGGGGTCCGGCAATGGATGGGCGAGTCGCGCGGCTACTGGGACGGCGCCACGCTCGTCGTCGAGACCCAGAACTACAACGGCGAGGTAGGCATGACCAACGTCGGCACGCCGGGCTCGCCGCAGGGAGACACGCCGTCGACACCGAACATGCGGACTGTCGAGCGCTTCACGCGCGTCGCCCCGAACCAGATCGACTACGAAATGACGATCGAGGACCCGGAAATCCTGACCGACCGCTGGACGGTCAGCTACCCGATGTTCCTCGATAACGACTATCGGTTCTTCGAGTACGCCTGCCACGAGGACAATACGGCCGTGCGTAACTTCATCGAGACCTCGCGTTACGAGCGTGGTCTGACGCCGTCCGGCGAACCGCGGGAGGACTGACATTGCGTGACACCTCACGGCTGCGCGGGCCGGTCGGCCTGCGCGCCGGACTCACGCTCGGTCTGGCCTCGCTCGCGATCGGCGCCGCCGTGGCGCAGCAGGCCGACGCGCAGCTGATGTATCCCGACGGCTCGCCGCACCCCGTAACGGCCTGGGGCGACCCGGACTTGCAGGGGATGTGGCCGATCATGCACCTCTTCAGCACACCGCTGCAGCGCCCCGAGGAGTTTGGTAACCGACGATTCCGCACCGAGGAAGAGATCGCGCGCGCTCAGGCCAGTCTCGATCGGCGCGAGGCGAATTATCGCGGCGAGATCGACAGCGGCCGGATGGGCATGGGGCACTGGGCCGAAACCACCCAGTCGGTGGCGGCGATCGAGCTCACGTCGCTGATTTCCTATCCAGAGGACGGACAGTTTCCGGGATTGACCGCGCTTGGCGAGGAGCTGCGTCCGCTGTTCGGCAGCGACGACTTCGGGCGCCAGGTCTTCGATTCGCCGAGTGAGGATTTCGACCCCTGGGATCGGTGCATCACGCGCGGCCTGCCGAGCTCGATGCTGCCGTACAACTACAACAACGGCATCCGCATCATTCAGTCGCCGGGCTTCGTCGTCATCGATACCGAGATGATTCACGAGTCGAGGATCGTGCCGATAGACGGGCGGCCGCCGCTCGATTCCGGGATCCGGCAGTGGATGGGATCGTCGCGCGGCTACTGGGAGGGTAAAACGCTCGTGGTCGAGACCACGAATTTCAACGGCGAGGTCAATATGATCATCGTCGGGATTCCCGGCGCGCCGCGTACCGGCGATATCCCCTCGACGGCGGGAATGCGCACGATCGAGCGATTCACCAGGATTGCCGATGACCGCATCGATTATGAGATGACGATCGAGGATCCGGAGATACTCAACGACCGGTGGACGATCAGTTATCCGATGATTCTCGATCCGGAGTACCGGTTCTTCGAATATGCCTGTCACGAAGACAACACGGCGGTCAGAAATTTCATCGAGACGTCTCGCTTCGAGCGCGGTCTGACCGCCTCCGGCGAGCCTTTGGAGGAGTGAGCGATGATCAGTTTATCGAGGCTCGGGCGAGCCGGTTTGCTTGCGGGCGCATTCACCATGGTTGCCGCCTGTGAGGCGCAGATTGGCTCTGAAGTCGAGCTCGAGGCCGGAACCGTCGCGAGCAATGTGGTTTCCGCCTCCGGCGTCCGCAGCTTTCGCGGGCTGCCGTTTGCCGCGCCTCCGGTCGGAGAGAATCGCTGGCGTGCGCCTCAACCCGTTGCGCCCTGGGACCGCGTCCGCGATGCCACGGCGTTCGGCAACGTCTGCCATCAGGGTGACGGGCTGCCACGCTACATCAACATCGCGAACATGGAAGGCTCGCCACCGCTCAGCGAGGATTGCCTCTATCTGAACGTATGGACGCCCGCCGAAACGCCCGCTGATGCGTTGCCTGTCATGGTCTTCTTCTATGGCGGCGCCTTCACGGACGGCGGCGGCGCGCCGCCGCTATACGATGGCACGGCGCTCGCCGAGCGTGGCGCGGTCGTTGTCACCATGAACTACCGGCTCGGCCCTTTCGGATTTCTCGCTCACCCGGCGCTGACGGCCGAGTCCGGTTACGGCAGCTCCGGCAATTACGGCCTTCTCGACATGGTTGCCACGCTCGAGTGGGTGCAGGGCAACATCGCAGCTTTCGGCGGTAATCCTGACAACGTCACCATCTTCGGACAGTCGGCGGGCGCGATGGCGATCACCTCGCTGATGACGTCTCCGCTGACCGAAGGGCTGTTCCACCGCGCGATCGGCCAAAGCATCATGGGCGGCGGCGCATCGCCCAACGGGCCGAACGCGACGCTGGCAGCACAGGAGCAGGCCGGGGCCAGGCAGGCGGAGGAGGCCGGCCTGACGACTCTCGCGGAAATGCGGGCGCTGTCGGCGGAGGAGGTTTCGGCCACATTCCGCGCGCAGACGATGATCGTCGACAACTATGTCATTCCCGAGGATCCGGCGATCGTCTTCGCCGAGGGGCGCCAGCATCCCGTCGATGCGCTCATGGGCGCGAATTTCGCCGAGATGGCGTTCGGGGGTGGCGGCCCGCCGACGGCCGAGAACAATCCGTCCGATCGCATCTTCTGGGTTGCACGGCGGCTGGCCGAATATGCGCGGGAGTCGGGGCAGGCGGCCTACGTCTACTGGTTTACCCAAAACGGCGCCGGCAGCGACGAATTTCTGCCGGTCCATGCGGCCGAGGTCAAGTATGTATTCGACAACCTCGGCGAGGTGCCGCTGTTTCCGGATTCGAGCGACGCCGAGCGCATTGGTGCATCCGCAGCGGACCAGCAGCTGGCCGATACGATGGCGTCGTACTGGGTGAATTTCGCGCGCACGGGCGATCCCAACGGTGAGGGCTTACCGGCATGGCCGCCTCACGCGGGCCTCGATGTCGT
>DATCZB010000125.1:0-3208 GCA_036526155.1 Gammaproteobacteria bacterium | reverse complement strand
CCTCCGTCATTTCCATTTCGCCAGGCTCCGAGATGTAGGCGAACGGATACTCGAAGATTTCCGGGCTGCTCAGATCGAGCAGCCGAAAAGCGTACGGATCGACTTCGATGCGGGACGTCCGCCCGATGAACTCGTTGAGATTCATTTCGGCGTCGGGGTAATTGTGCGACCAGCCCATATGACCGATCCGGCCGTTGGTACCGAAGCGCCAACGCGACGTGATCAGCTCCGACGGCGGCGGGTTGTTATCGGGAACGGGAATCGCCGCGCGGCGCCCGAAGAACTGCGCGTGGACCTGGCTGCTCAGGGTCAGAATCACGATCAGCGCTACCGCCGGCACGAATCTCACGATCGCGCCCCGAAGCCGGTCGGCCGCCAGCGTCACGGCACGATTCGCGTGCTGCGATCGATGGTTCGGGTTTGCTCGGTGCCGACCATCAGCTCATCGGCAAAGTTCGACTGCTGACAGACGTACTCGAACAGCTCTTCATCAGACCGGAAATAAAGCTCGAACGCCATCGTGAACTGCCCCGTGTACGCGCCCGGATCCTCGACCGTCAGCTCATACTCCATGACGTCATGGTTGACGCGCACGAAGCGCTCGACCGTTTGCAGGCTCTCGGTGTGTGGCAAGCCGTAGCGATCGAACCAGAAGTCCTCGTTGTACCCGACCGTGTCGACGACCAGCGTGTCGCCCTCCCACCAGCCGATCGAATGTCCGTAGTTCGAGGGTGACGGATTGGCCGGATGCGTCCGTCCGTCCATATGCACGGTTCGAAACGAGTGCGGGCCACCGATGTCGAGGATGTACAGACTCGAAAGCTCGGGAATCTCGACAAACTCGACGCCATAGGGCGTCAGGAACTGGCGTGCGGCACCCGACGCCTTGCAGCGAGCGTGCGGCTCGAGACGGAGGATTACCCGCTCTTCGTACAATGCCTTCGCCCAGGGCTGAAACGGAATTTCCTCGACCGGCGTGCCCGTGCCGGGCGTGCCGACGGGCGGAGGCAGCCAGATGCCATTCGTGCCGGGCACCGTCCCGCGCAGCGAGACCCGGCCGGCTGCCGTGCGCGGCGTCGGCAATGGCGCAGCTTGCTCTGCATTCGCCGGGCCTTGCTGTGCGAGCACAAGGCTGCACGGGGCCGTTATCAGGATCAGTATCGCGATGGCACGCTGCGAAATCATGCATGCATTCCTGTCGTCACGACCGGTTGTGCTGGCAGAAGTGAGCCGGCAAATCCTCGTTGCCGACCCAGCGCAACGTCCAGCTGGCTGACCACGACCGCGTGTACGCACCCGGATCGTTGACGGTGACTGCGTACTCGAGCGTGTCGAGACTCGTGCGCGTGAAGCGCTCGGTGAGTCGCAGCTGGCTGGTATGCGGCAACCCGCCTTCGGTGAACCAGAAATCCTCGTTGAAGCCGCGCGTGTCGACCTCCAGGGTCTCACCTTCCCAGCGGCCCACAGACCGGCCGTAATAGAGCGGGTTGTCGTCGTCGCCCGTGACGAGACCGACCTGCTCGCGCCCGTCGAGATAGATGATGCGGAAGTTCCGGTTGCCGCTGCCGATGAGAACGAAAATTCGCTCCGACTCCCGGTCCTCGATGAGCTGAAAGCCGAAATCGGACTGGTACTGCCGAACCCCGCCAGGCGGTTTGCAGTGCAAATACATCGGGTCGTCGCGAAGCTGTCTTTGCTGCCGATGCCGATACAGCGCGAGCGCCCAGGGCTTGAACGGTGCGACCCGCTCCGCGTCGTCGAGAGTCTCGAGCAAACCATAGGCGTTCATCGCAACCTCGACGCCGTCTTCCACCAGCGCCGTCTTGCTCGGGTAGCTCCAGTAGCCGCTCGAGGAGTCGGGTGTCGCGCCGAGCGCCGGAGACCCGTCGGGCCACCGCGGCGTCGGTCGAGACGCCGCAGGAGAAATCCTCGGCGTCGTCTGCAAAGCAAACAGGCGCGCGCCGCCGGCACCTTTCGTGACCGTCTCGCCCCAGACCTGGCGACTGCCGTCACGAGCGCGCAACCCATCCACCACAATCGTGTCACCCGGCAGCAGCGTCTCGCGCGACCATCCCGAGGCTTCGAGCGTGAGCGGGCTCCCGAGCTCCACGGCCCAGTTCAGCGTCTCGCCGGCCTCGGCGACGTTGACGAATACATGCGCGTGGGGGTTTCTCCAGTCGACATAGCTCACGATACCCTCGATATGCACGCGGGCGCCGTCATCGAACTTGCCGAGTATCGGGTGGTGTGCAATTGCGTTGCCGTACGCGATCAGCGCCAGCGAAGTGACAAGGACAGGGCTACGGAACTTCATTGCGAGGCCAGGCGGGACGTGCGCACCCCCAAATTTTGTCGTTATCGATCGAGACCGGAGCTCAACGAGCTCCGACGCACGAAAGTATCACCTATCGGAAGGCGGACTCAAATCGAACGGCGGACACACGGCCTGATGCGAGCGATGGAATCCCCGCGACACCCATTGCGAACGGCCTCGCGGCCGAAACAGGGCCTAGTTTGCGCCGACGGCTGCCTTGGACGGCAGGGACGGGGCCGGCGCGCTCGAGGATTTCGCCTTCGAGGAATTGAGGTCCCGGGCCAGCTCCTCGCCTGCGTCCATATCGATGATGCCCTTGAAGTGCGCCCCGTCGATCACGCTGACTCTGGGCGCGTAGACGTTGCCGATCACGGTGGCGGTCTCACGAATGACGACCGAGCCGCTCGCGTGCAGGTCGCCCTCGATCCGGCCTTCGATAGTGACGAATTTGGCGACGATATCGCCCTTGACCAACCCTTCCGGCGCGATCCGCAGGTCTGCGGTATGCCGGACGGATCCCTCGACACGGCCCTTGATCACCATGTCTTCCTGAACAGACATTTCGCCCTTGAAGACGAGCGTCGGGCCGAACACGGACTGCTTGCCCGCTGCGGTATCGAAGGATTTACTCATAGTCGTGCCTCTCCTAGCGCCATTGATCAAACAAGCAATGACCGGTAATGAGAAATTACGTAAAAAGAGATAGGAAAAGTATGAAACACGTCACGCATTGAGAACGTGAGCACCTTTGAACCGGCCCAGCGAATCATACCACCAGCACGGCTGCATTTCAGTCGGCCCTCAGAGACATTCGTTGCCGAGATAGCCTCCACCGCCACAATAACTCAGATGCTGCAGCTGCAGCAGGATGCCGTCGGGATCGGTGAAGTAGAG
>DATCZB010000124.1:0-5424 GCA_036526155.1 Gammaproteobacteria bacterium | reverse complement strand
CCGCAAGCTGGCGGATGAGGTGCATCCGGAAGGCCGGCCCGTGAGCACCGGCTATATCTCTTCGGGCTTTGGCGAGCGCAGCGACCCGTTCACCGGACGGCTGGCTTTTCACGAAGGCGTCGATTTCGCCGGGCGGCAGGGCAACGAGATCGTTGTCGTCGCATCGGGCGTCGTGACCTGGGCGGGCGACCGTTTTGGCTACGGCCAGATGGTCGAGGTCAATCACGGCAATGGCTACGCGACGCGATATGCGCACAATGCGGAGAACCTCGTCTCCATCGGCGACACGGTCAAGCGTGGCGACGTCATCGCAACGATGGGCGATACCGGCCGGGCCACCGGCCCCAATCTGCACTTCGAGGTGTTGCTCAATGGGCGAGCGGTCGATCCGCTGACGTTCATCGAATAGCCGCCATCCGCGCCTGTCCGCGCGGGTCCCGGAGTCAAAATGCTCCTGAACCCTTCAGTTTCCCGGGTTTGGTCCCAATAGCCGATGGAAATCCGGAGAGTCTGTTTCCGAATCCCCCATGAGCCGGGTTTCTGCCCGAATCGCGAGAGCCAGGGCGGGCAACGCGGGATTCTGGCGATTCGGGCAGAAACGCGCTCGGGAAGCTGTTGCGGGCGCGCTGCCGCGTCGATCGTCGCTCAGCTGGAACCACCACATGTCGCTGCTCTCCTTGCATCGCATCCCGCAACAGCCGCTTCGTGGTCATGCGAGATTCGGAGATAGGCTCTAGAATAATGCCTCCCGCCGTGGAGCTTAGGACCTGTTTTGGCCAACATTCTGACTAATTTCGTTACCGGCGTTTTCGGCAGTCGCAACCAGCGATTGCTCAAGACGTACCAGGTCCATGTTGATGCCGCCAACGCGCTCGAGGACGGCATCAAGGCGCTGAGCGACGAGGAGCTCAGCGCCAAGACCCAAGAGCTCAAAGCCCGCTATCAGGCCGAGAACAATCTGGACGCGCTCGTACCCGAGGCCTTCGCCGTGGTGCGCGAGGCCGCGGTGCGTACGCTCGGCATGCGCCACTTCGATGTTCAGCTGATCGGCGGCCTCGCGCTCCACGAAGGCAAGATTGCCGAGATGCGCACCGGCGAGGGCAAGACCCTGGTCGCGACGCTCGCGGCCTATCTCAATGCGCTGACCGGTGGCGGCGTGCACATCGTCACAGTCAACGATTATCTCGCGCAGCGAGACGCCGACTGGATGGGCCCGGTCTATCGGTTCCTCGGGCTCGAAGTCGGCGTGGTCAAGAGCGGCCAGTCGATCGAGGAGAAGAGCCAGGCTTACGTCGCGGACATCACTTACGGCACCAATAACGAGTTCGGGTTCGACTACCTGCGTGACAACCTCGCTTTTCGCAGCGAGGACAGGGCGCAGCGCGAGCTGTCATTCGCGATCGTCGACGAGGTGGACTCGATTCTCATCGACGAGGCACGCACGCCGCTCATTATTTCCGGGCGTTCCGAGGAAAGCACCGAGCTCTACGTCAAGATCAACTCCATCATCCCGCAGTTGAGGCTGCACGACGTGCCGCCGGGCCCGGCGAACGAAGCGATCGAGGCGCCGCGCGTCGAGTTGCTCGGAGTCGATGGCGAATCGATCGGGGTCGTGTCGCGCAACGAGGCCCTGGACAAGGCCGAGGATGGCGGTCATCACCTCGTCGTCGTCGATGCGCAGGCGAAGCCCGTCAAGTGCCAGCTGTTCGTGCCCGGCGATTACACCGTCGACGAGAAGGCCAAGCAGGCGCACCTTACCGAGGAAGGCCACGACCGCATCGAGGGGCTGCTGATGCGCGCCGGCATTCTGGAAGCCGGGCATAGCCTGTACGACCCGTCGAACATCCGGCTCATGCACCATCTGACGGCCGCGCTCAGGGCGCATGCGCTGTTCAAGCGCGAAGTCGACTACATCGTCAACGATGGCGAGGTCGTCATCGTCGACGTGTTCACCGGTCGAACGATGCCGGGTCGGCGCTGGTCCGACGGTCTGCATCAGGCCGTCGAAGCCAAGGAAGGCGTGCGCGTCAAGGAAGAAAACCAGACCGTCGCGTCGATCACCTTCCAGAACTACTTCCGGCTCTATTCGAAGCTCGCCGGCATGACCGGCACGGCCGATACCGAAGCCTACGAGTTTCAGCAGATTTACGGCCTCGAGGTCGTCGTCATTCCAACGCATATGCCGATGGTTCGGGACGACGCCCCGGATCTCGTCTATCTGACCGAGGATGACAAGTTCGGCGCCATACTGGACGACATCGCCGACTGTTACGAGCGCAAGCAACCCGTGCTGGTCGGTACGACGTCGATCGAAACCTCGGAGCGTCTGTCCGAAAAGCTCAAGAAGCGCGACGTGCCCCACAACGTGCTCAACGCCAAGTATCACGAGCGGGAGGCCGAGATCGTCGTGCAGGCCGGTCGGCCCGGGGCCGTCACGATCGCGACGAATATGGCGGGTCGCGGCACGGATATCGTGCTCGGCGGCAGCCTGGCAGCCGAGAGGGAGTCGCTCGGGGACGGCGCGAGCCCGGATCAGATTGCCGAGCTCGAACAGGACTGGAAGCAGCGCCACACCGAGGTGATCGAATCAGGCGGGCTGCACATCGTCGGAACCGAGCGGCATGAGTCGCGCCGTATCGATAATCAGCTCAGGGGCCGGTCAGGACGCCAGGGCGACCCGGGGTCGAGCCGGTTCTACCTGTCGATGGAAGACGGCCTGATGCGAATCTTCGGCGATCCCGAGCGCACCAAGCGACTGTTGTCGGTCGCCGGCATGAAGCAGGGAGAAGCGATCGAGAGCAAGCTGTTGTCGCGCCAGATCGAGCGCGCCCAGCGCAAGGTCGAGGCCCACAACTTCGATATCCGCAAGCAGCTGCTCGAGTACGACGACGTTGCCAATGATCAGCGCAAGGTCGTCTATCAGCAGCGCGCCGAGCTCATGGAGGCCGAAGACGTCGCGGATGCGATCGTCGGAATTCGCGAGGAAGTGGTGGCGGACATCGTCGCAGAGCACATTCCGCCCGAGAGTGTCGAGGAAATGTGGGATGTCGAAGGCCTGACCAAAGCGCTGGAGCGCGACTTCGGTCTGGATCTGGACATCGCGAAGCGAATCGAAGAAGACGAGAACCTCGACGAGTCCGAGATCACTCGCATCATTCTCGAACAGGTCGTCGCCGCCTATGAGGCGAAGACCGAGTCTGTCGGCGAGCGCGTCATGCGCGAGCTCGAGAAAGGCATCATGCTGCGGCAGCTCGATTCGCACTGGAAAGAGCACATCGGCGCGCTCGACTATCTCAGGCAGGGTATCGGGTTACGCAGCTTCGCCCAGCGCAACCCCAAGCAAGAGTACAAGCGCGAAGCCTTCGAGATGTTTTCCGAAATGCTCGAACGCGTGAAGCGTGACACGATCACGATCCTGTCGCGAATCGAAATCCGCCGACCGGAGGACGTTCGCGCGGTCGAGGCGCCACCGCCGCCCGCCCCGGGGTCGCTGAGCTTTCAGCATGCCCAGGCTCCCGGGCTGGCTCAGGCCGGTCCGCCGCCGCAAGCCCCCGGGGGAGCGGTACAGGCGCCGCCGCCGGGCGCGCGTCCGCAGGCAGAGCAGGCGGCGCCATTCGTGCGCGAGCAGCCCAAGGTCGGGCGCAATCAGCCTTGCCCGTGCGGCTCCGGCAAGAAGTACAAGCAGTGCCACGGTCGGCTGGGCTAGAAACCGACCCTCCAGAAATCAACGCTATCGATGTCGTCGTCGGCATCATCGCCGATGCCCGGAACAGGGTCCTCGTCGGCCAGAGGCCGGAGGGAAAGCCGATGGCTGGTGAGTGGGAGTTTCCCGGGGGCAAAGTGCGGTCGGGAGAATTTCCGTTGCACGCGCTCCGGCGGGAGCTCGGCGAGGAACTCGGAATTGTCGTCAGCGAGGCGGAGCCCTTCCTGCGGCAGAGCCACCGGTATCCGGAGCTTCAGGTCCATCTCGACGTCTGGTGGGTGCTTGAGTTCGAGGGTCAGGCGAAGCCACTGGAAAATCAGGCTTTGCGCTGGGTCGCCGCGGCGGAGCTGGACCGCTTTCCCTTACTTCCCGCCGATGCGCCGATCGTTACCGCGATCCGCAAGCGCCTTCTCGGTCAGGCCTCTGATTAGCAGAGGGCAAGCAGAAAAGAGACGTCTTCCGTCGTTTGCCGGCTGCGGTTTTCCGTGCCACGCCATTCGGCAAACCGGACCGTGAATCGATGGTGCCCCGCGCTGATCTCCGGATACAGGCCGGCATCCTGGGAGACGAATACGCGGACCAGATCGTAGTTGTCGCTCTTGCCGAGACTGTGGTTGAACAGGCCCTGCGCAGCAACCTGCTGAGTCGGTGTGCTTGCTTCGCGAGTCAGCCACAGAATCTGGTCGATCGAGTCACACAGGGGCTTGAGCAGCACGAGCCAGCTGTCGAGCTGCTCGGACCGCTCCGCGCCGGGCAGGTGCAGCCAGTAGCCGTAGTCGGGCAGGTCGAACATGCAGGTGCCGCCCGGGATTGAGCTGCGATGGCGGATCGCGTTCAGGAACTCGTTCTCGCGCAGCGGCGCGAGGAACTGCTTGCCGGCGGCCGACAGGGCCCGGCGGTGAGCATCGACTTCGCTGGTGAGTCGATCGAGCTGGTCAACGTCGATGCCCGGCGTTTGCCGAAAGTGGCTGAGCCGAAGCATATGGCGGTCGAGCTCCTTGAGCGCGTCGGCCCGAATATCGCCACGGCTCGTGATGGCCAGAATCTCCAGCAGGATGGCAATCGCAGCGCGTGTGCTGCAGGCCTCCTCGTGCCTGGAGTGGAGCAGAGCCTGCTTGCGTAGAAACTCGATACGCAGAAACATCCGCATGCGCTCGCTCAGAGGCTGCTCGAACGCAATGAGGGCGGCGTCGGTGCCGGTCTCGGCCTGATACTGCGATGCTTCGGGCATCACCCTATTCTGCGCGACCTTCGGGCTCCGGGCAATTTCGGGCGAGGTCGAGGTACTGCTCGTGCAGCTCGCGCACCCGGGTCCGGGTCAGGCTGAGCTCTGAGCCCGAATCAATGACGTCGTCGGCGCGAGACCTGCGATCGAGTCGGGCCATTTGCGAAGCCACAATCTTGCCGGCCTCCTCCGGACTCGTCGCGTCGCGCTCGACGAGGCGCTCGATCTGCACGGATTCCGGGCAGTCGACCGCGACGGTGCGATCGACGAGCTCGTCGAAACCTGTCTCGAACATGAGGGGCACGACGAGGACAACGTAAGGCGCCTCGCTGCTCGCTGCCCTTTCGAGGGCGGTTTTCCGGATCATCGGGTGCAGGATGGCTTCGAGCCGGCGCCGCTTGCCGGCATCATCGAAGATGATTTGGCGCATGCGGCGCCGGTCCAACCCGCCTCCGGGTGCGACGACCCCGGCGCCGAAAGCGTCGACGACGGCTGC
>DATCZB010000123.1:0-13031 GCA_036526155.1 Gammaproteobacteria bacterium | reverse complement strand
CGGCATCAGGGCCTTGCGCAGAGCAAGGTCGAGCGCATTCAGCGGACCGTTGCCCTGGGCAACGGTGTGCGCTTCGGTGCCATCCGGCAACTCGATGCGCACTGTCGCCTCGGCTAGCATGGGCTCGTCCTCGTGAATCTTCTCGTCGCTGACGCGGAACGACTTGAGCTTGAAGTGGCTGACCCGCTCGTGCAGCGCCTCTTCCATCAGCAGCTGGAACGACGCCTCGGCACCCTCGTACTGAAAGCCGATGTTCTCCAGTCGTTTGACCTTTTCGAGCACAGCCTTGACGGCGGGGTTCGAGTAATCGATGTCGTAACCGAACTGCTTGGCCTTATAGAGCACGTTGCTGCGCCCCGACAGGTCCGACACCAGGACCCGCTGATGGTTACCGACGAGCTCGGGATCGATATGCTCGTAAGTCTCGCTGTTCTTCTGCACCGCGGCGACATGCAGCCCGCCCTTATGGGCGAAGGCACTTTCGCCGACGTAGGCCTGGCGCTTGAACGGCTCGATATTGGCCAGCTCGTAGACGGTCCTCGAAACCTTCGGCAACTGCTTTAGCTCGTCAGCCGTCACGCAGTCGAAGCCGAGCTTGAGCTGCAGGTTCGGGATAACCGAGCAGAGATTGGCGTTACCGCAGCGTTCGCCGAAACCGTTGATCGTTCCCTGAACCTGGATCACCCCCGCCTCGACGGCCGCCAGCGAATTGGCCACCGCAAGCTCGCAATCGTTGTGGCAATGGATCCCGAACGCCTTCGCGCCGACGCCCCGAGCCGCCTCGATGGCCGCAGCGATCTCGCCGGGCATCGAACCGCCCCGCGTGTCGCAAAGCACGAGAACATCGGCGCCGGCATCCGACGCGGCCCTGAGGCAGGCCAGCGAGTACTCGGAATCGGCCTTGAAGCCATCGAAGAAATGCTCGGAGTCGAAAATGACCTCGTCCACGCGCTGTTTCAGGTAGGCGATCGAGTCGGCGATGACCTCGAGATTCTGCTCCTTGGAAATCCTGAGATCGTCGCGCACGTGCAGATCCCAGGTCTTGCCGACGATCGTCACGACCGGCGTCTCGGCCTTGAGCAGCTGCCTGAGATTAAGATCCTCGGTGACCGAGACGTTGGCCCGGCGCGTCGAGCCGAACGCCGCGACCCGCGCCCGCTTCAGGTTGAGCCGCTTGACGGCGGAGAAAAACTCCTCGTCGCGGGGATTGGAGCCCGGCCAGCCGCCTTCGATATACGAAATGCCGCATGCGTCGAGCAGCTCGGCCACTCGGAGCTTGTCGTCGAGAGTGAACGAGACGTCCTCGGACTGTGCGCCGTCCCGAAGCGTAGTGTCGTAAAGCTGAATCGTGCGGCTCATGACGCCGCATTCTAGCGAACTTGCCGCTAGGGCGCTGCGTTCGGCCAGCCGACGAGCACGGGCAGGGACAGCGAGATCGCCGGCACGTAGGTGATCAGGAGCAATACCGCCAGCAGCACGGCGAGCCACGGCAGCGCGGCGCGAAGCACCTCCGAGACACTCATTTCGGCGACCCCGGCCGTGACGAAGAGGTTGAGGCCGACGGGTGGTGTGATCATGCCGATCTCCATATTGACGGTCATGATGATCCCCAGATGCACGGGATGCACGCCGAGCGCGGTTGCGATCGGGAACATGATCGGCGCCAGAATCAGGATCACGGATGCCGGCTCGATGAAGTTGCCGGCGACGAGCATCAGCAGATTGAGCACGAGCAGGAACGCCCACGGCGGCAGCCCCAGATCGATGATCCAGGCTGAAACATCTTGCGGGATCTGCTCGGTCGTCAGCACGAAGGCGAACAGAAAGGCATTGGCGATGATGAACATCAGCATCGCCGTGACGCGGGCGCTGCCGACCAGCACCTTCGGCACATCGACGAGCCGCAGGTCGCGATAGACGAATACGGCGATGACGAGCGCGTACACGGCCGAGACTGCTGCCGCCTCGGTCGGCGTGAAAGCGCCGGAGTAAATGCCGCCCAGGATCAGGACGATCAGGAAAAGCCCCCAGACGGCGTCGCGTCCCGTCCTGAGTATCGTCCCGATGCTCGCGCGAGGCTGCCGCGGCAGGTCTTGCCGCCGCGCGCGAATGGAGACGACGGCCATCAGTGCCAGCATCAGCAGGATGCCGGGCAGGACACCCGCCATGAAAAGATGTCCGATCGACGTCTCGGTGACGGCACCGTAAACGACGAGAACGATGGATGGCGGTATCAATATGCCCAGCGTGCCGGCCGTGCAAATCAACCCGGCGGCAAACTCTCTCTGATACCCGCTGGCCGCCATCCCGGCGATCATCACCGTGCCGACAGCAACGACCGTTGCCGGCGATGAGCCCGATACGGCCGCAAACAGGGCGCAGGCAAGCAACGCGGCCATCGCGAGGCCACCGCGAAAGTGCCCGAGCAGCGCGTTCGCGAAATCGATCATGCGCTTCGCGACACCGCCCGTGGTCATGAACATGCCGGCGAGGATGAAGAACGGAATCGCCAGCAGCGGATAGACCTGCATCGTGTAGAAAAAGCGTTGTGCGAGCACGATCAGGCTGTGGTCCGTGAACAGCAGCAGCGTCGTGATGCTCGCGAGGCCGAGCGCCATGGCAATCGGGATACCGATCAGCAGGCCGGCAAACAACACGAGCATCAGAACGAGCAGACTCACCAGGAGCCTCCTTCGGCTCGCGACGAACCGCCAGGCACGAAATAACGCCACCCCGCCTGCACGAGACGCAGCGCCAGCAGACCAAAACCGGCAGGCAGAACCGCGGCGAGCAACCACCGCGGCAAGGGAATGTCCTGGGCATCGTGGCCGAGAGACTCGAGGCCGGCAACAAAGGCCCAGCTGCCGTAAATCATGAGCCCGCAATAGATCAGACTCAGCGTCAAGGCAACGAAGGCAACGAGCCGCTGCGCTGCCGGTGGCAGAGTGCGCGTGAGGACATCGGCCGCAATATGGGCTCGCGTCCGCACGCCGTATGCCATTCCGACCACGACCAGCCAGCCGAACGTGTAGGTCGTCGCCTCTAGCGACCAGACGAGGCCGGACTCGAACAGATAGCGCAGGACGACCTGGACGAAAGTCAGCAGCGTCATAAAAGCGAGCGCGAGCGCGATGAACACTTCCTCGACCCGGTCGAGCCCCCTCGCGAGCCTCGAGCCGAAGGTCATCTCGTCTCGGTCAGCGATCTGGCGGCCGCGATCAGATCGCGCCCGATCTCCGCGCTGAACTGGTCCCAGATCGGGGCCATTGCCTCACGCCAGGCTGCGAGCTCGCCGGCTTCGAGCGCGATGATTTCGCTCTGACCGGAATCGAGCACGCTCTGCCGGGCGTCCTGATTGATCGCATCGGCGCGCGCGTTACCCCAGTCCGTGACCTCGGCCAGGATCTCCTCGAGGCCAGTGCGAATATCCTCCGGCAGCGAGAGCCAGAACGCTTCGTTGGTCGCGACGAAATAGCCGAGATAACCGTGATTGCTCTCGGTGATGGCCGGCTGCACCTCGTAGAACTTCGAGGACCAGATGTTCGACCAGGTGTTTTCCTGAGCGTCGACCGTGCCGGTCTGCAGCGCCTGATATACCTCCCCAAACGCCATTTTCTGCGGGCTGCCGCCGAGCGCCTCGACCTGAGCCTGAAGCACGTCGGAATCCATGATCCGGAACTTCAGCCCGCCCACGTCGTCGGGCACTCGCAGCGCTTGCGGCCCGCTGAGTTGCTTCATCCCGTTGTGCCAGAAAGTCAGGCCCCTGATTCCGCGATCGGCCATCGAATCGAGCAACGCCTGGCCCGACGCACTCTGCTGGAACCGCTCCACGGCTGCGAGATCGGGAAACAGAAACGGCAGATCGAATATCTGGAAGCGCGACGTGTGGCGGTTGAAGATCGACAGCGTCTCGGCGATCAGGTGGATCTCGCCGAAGGCCAGGGCCTCGATCGCGTCCCGGCCCTCCATGAGCTGGCCCGACGGAAAAACATCGACGCGCACGCGGCCGGGAAAGCGGGCCTCGGCAAGTTCCTTGAATCGGTCGGCGGTCTGGCCCTTGGGCGTGGCCGGGGCCGTGACGTGCGGAAACTTTATGACATAGAGCGGGGACGCCGAACCCCCGCCGCATCCGGCAAGGAACAGCAATAACAGCGTGGACAAGAGCCCCCCGACACCTGCACGAATCTGCACTTCCGCTCGCTAAGGCTATCGATTCCCAGGTCCAGTATAGCGCGACGCCCGGAGTCGGGACGGGCCGGACCCCGGTATGAGAATCCGCCTCTTCTGCGCTAGAATTGAGGGCTGCGCAGGTGCTCGCACGAGAAGGACCCTCAGGAGAAATTTTATGGTCGCCAAGCTGTCCGAACCCACAATCATCACAGAAGCCGACATCGATCCCGGCCACAACTGGAAGAAAGCCCTGGCGGCTCCGGGTGTCATGGCTGTCGATTTCGAGGAGCGAATCAATTTCCGGCGACTGCACCGCTACCGGCTGGCCAGAACACGCCAGGCCCTGAAGAATTCCGAGCTCGGCGCCCTGCTCTGCTTCGACGCCAACAACATCCGCTACATGACGAGCACCAACATCGGCGAGTGGTCGCGTGACAAGATGTGCCGATCGTCGCTGCTGGCCGGCGAGGCCCTGCCGCATCAGTGGGACTTTGGCTCCGCCGCGGCGCACCACCGGCTGCATGCACCGTGGATCCCGCCGTCGAACTACCATGCCGTCATGCTCGGCCTCCGCGGCGCGGTGCCGCCGGATTCGGGCCTCATGCGCGATTTCGCGCACGAGATCCTCGCGATCATGAAGGAAAACGGCGTTGCCGATCAGCCGCTCGGCATCGACATCGTCGAGCCGCCGCTGCTGCGCGAGTTCGAGAAGCTCGGCGTGGACGTACGCGACGGCCAGCAGGTCATGCTCGACGCGCGCGAGATCAAGAATCAGGACGAGATCATGTTGCTGAACGTCGCCGCCTCAATGGTCGACGCCGTCTATCACATGATCTACGAGAAGCTGAAGCCGGGTGTTCGCGAGAATGACATCGTTGCCGAGGCAACCAAGATGCTGTTCGAAATGGGCGCCGACGACGTCGAGGCGATCAACGCCGTCGCCGGCGAGCGCTGCAGCCCGCATCCGCACAACTTCACCGACCGCATGGTCCGCCCGGGCGACCAGGCCTTCTTCGACGTGATTCAGGCCTATATGGGTTATCGCACCTGTTACTACCGCACGATCAACGTAGGCCGCGCCAATGATTCCCAGAAGGACGCCTACAAGAAGGCCCGCGAGTGGATCGACGCCTCGATTGACCTGATCAAGCCCGGCGTCTCCACGGACAAGGTCGCGGCCGTCTGGCCGAAAGCCGAGGAGCTGGGCTTTTCGAGCGAGATGGAGTGTTTCGGTCTGCAGTTCGGCCACGGTCTTGGCGTCGCGCTGCACGAGCGGCCGATCATCAGCCGCCTGGTCTCGATGGAAAACCCGCTCGAGATCAAGGAAGGCATGGTGTTCGCGCTCGAGACTTACTGCCCGGCCAAGGACGGGCGCTCGGCGGCGCGCATCGAGGAAGAGGTCGTCGTGACCGATTCCGGATGCGAAGTCATCACGCTGTTCCCGGCCGAAGAGCTTCCCGTAGCCAACAAATACTAAAAACACCAAGGAAAACAGTGGATACCAGTTCGACGCAGACCGCGGCTGCGATGCAGCCGCAGGGCTCCCTTAGTCCCGAGCTCAGGCTCCGGCTCTACCGTTTGATGTACGAGTGCCGCGTGCTGGAGAAGCGGGCCTACGACCTCTTCATGCAAAACCTGATCAAGGGCACGAGTCATCTGGCCCTGGGTCAGGAGGCCGTCGCGGCCGGTTTCGGCGCGGCCATGCGTGCCGACGACTATACATACTGCACCTATCGCGGCCATAACCATACCTATGTTCGCGGCGTGTCGATGGCCAAGATCCTCGGCGAGCTCATGGGTACGACGGCCGGGCTCATGCGCGGCAAGGGCGGCTCGATGCACCTGACGAGTGTCGAGCACGGCGTCATGGGCTCTTACGCAATCATCGGTGCGCATCTTTGTATCGCCAACGGCGCCGCCTGGTCGGCCCAGTATCGCGGCTCGGGACAGGTTGCCGTCTGCTTCTTCGGCGACGGCACGACCAACATCGGCGCTTTCCACGAGGCGTTGAACCTCGCCGTCATCTGGAAGCTGCCGGTCGTATTCGTCTGCGAGAACAATCTCTACATGGAATACACGGCAATCGGCGATGTCACGGCCGTCGAGAATCCGGCGGCCGATCGCGCGAGCGCTTACGGGCTCGAGGCGATAATCGTCGACGGCAACGACGTCGACGTCGTCTACAAGACGGCGATCCGGGCGCTCGAGGTTGCCAGACGCGGCGGCGGTCCCAGCCTGATCGAGGCTCAGACCTATCGCCACGGCGGTCATTCGCGCGCCGACCCCGGTAAATACCGACCGGATGAGGAAGTGCAGCAATGGCTAGGCAAGGACCCGATCCCGGCGTATCGCCAGCGCATGCTGGAACTCGGCATACCGGATGCCGAGATCGAACGGATCGAGGCCGATGCGGACGCGAAGATCGATGCCGCGGTCGAAGAGGCCAAGAACGCGCCGCCGCCGGACCTGAGCCTCGCGGATAAGGACGTCTGGGCTGATGGAGGTGCGGCATGGCGGAACTAACCTATCGTGACGCCGTTGCTGCCGGCATCGCTCAGGAGATGCGGCGCGACGACAGGGTCGTCCTGCTCGGCGAGGATATCGCCGAAGCCGGCGGAGTGTTCAAGACCACGGTCGGTCTGCTCGAGGAATTTGGCGAGTCACGCGTACGCGACACGCCGATATCCGAGCAGGCCATCCTCGGCGCGACCATGGGCGCGGCGATGACGGGTCTCAAACCCATCGCCGAGATCATGTTCTCCGACTTCTTCGCGGTCTGCTGGGACTTCGTCGCCAACGAGATTTCCAAGACCCGCTACATGACGGACGGTCAGGTCAACCTGCCGCTGGTCATCAAGTCCGGCAACGGTGGTGGTGCCCGCTTCGGCGCCCAGCATTCCCAGGCCGTCGAGAACTGGGCAATGGCCATACCCGGCATCAAGGTTGTTGCGCCGGCCATGCCCGGCGACGTCAAGGGACTGATGGCAGCGGCGATCCGAGACCCGGACCCGGTGCTGTTTTTCGAGTCGAAGTCGCTGTATGCGACCAAGGGCGAAGTACCGGACGGCGAGCACGTGATCGAGCTCGGCAAGTCGAACGTCCTGCGCAGCGGCACGGACGTCACGATTTGCGCGCTGGCGCTCATGGTGCCGCGGGCTATGAAAGCCGCCGAGACACTGGAAAAGGAACACGGGATTTCGGCGACGGTCATCGACGTCCGCTCGCTGGTGCCGCTCGACACACAGACTATTCTCAGCGAGACGGCGAAGACAGGCCGGCTCGTCACCGTCGAGGAGAACCCGAGGCTTTGCGGCTGGGGCGCCGAGATTGCGTCGATCGTCGCCGAGGAGCTGTTCTGGAGCCTCGACGGCCCGATCGTTCGGGTGACAACCCCGCACGTACCCCTGTCGGCAGCCGACAATCTGGAGGATGCGATGCTGCCGAATGCCGAGAAGATTATCGACGCTGTCAGGCAGCTGGTCGACTGAGCTTAGGAGTTTAGAGCGAGCATGGACGTACTAATGCCGCAGCTCGGCGAGACTGTCGCCGAAGGCACCGTCGCCACCTGGCACAAGGCCGAAGGCGATCAGGTCGAGGCCGACGAGATCCTGTGCGACATCGAAACGGACAAGGTATCGATGGAGATTCCGGCACCCAAGGCCGGCACACTGGCCCGGATCCTCGTGCAGTCGGGAGAGACCGTCGAAGTCGGTACGGTTCTGGGCGTGATCCAGGGCGAGGGCGAGACGCTCGAGGAATCGTCACCGGCCGCGGCAGAATCCGCGCCCGCTGACCCACCGGCCGACCCGCCAGCCGGGTCGCCGGATACCGCGGTCACGCAGGCCCAGCCCGTGCTCGACGAAGAGCTGACGGTCACGAGAAAAGTACCGAACCTGCAGGCGGTGCTTGCGCAGCAGGAAAACCGCAGGCTCTCGCCCGCCGTGCGCCGGCTCGTCGCCGAGCACAATCTCGATCTGGGCGCGATTCAGGGCACCGGCAGGAACGGACGCGTCACGCGACGCAACGTCATCGAGTTTATCGAGAGCGGAGCGGGAGCTCCGACCGTGGAGCAGCCGGCCGTATCGGTCGCTGCAGTCCCGAGTGCTCCGCCGGCGCCGGCGGCGGCACCGGAATCGGGTCGCCTGCCGTTCAACCGCATCCGCAAGCTGACGGCGGATCACATGGTGCACTCCAAGACAACGAGCCCGCACGTCCTGCAGGCCGTCGAGGTCGACTACAGCGGGGTCGATCGGGTGCGCAGGGCGGTCAAGGATTCGTGGAAGGCGCAGCGCGGTTATTCGCTGACCTACCTGCCCTTTATCGCGCATGCCGTCTGCTCGGCGCTGCGTGAGTTTCCGAATGCCAACGCGAGCGTCGGAGACAACGAGCTGATTCTGCACGGTGAGGTCAACCTCGCCATTGCGGTCGACCTCGGCCCCGGTGGCCTCGTTGCTCCGGTCATTCACGGAGCTGACCGCCTTGGGCTGACGCAGATCGCAGAGAGCATCCATGACCTCGCCGCGCGGGCGCGCAGCAACCGGCTCAAACCCGATGACCTGATGGGCGGAACCTACACGCTATCGAACTCGGGCACATTCGGCACGCTGATTACGGCACCGATCATCAATCAGCCGCAGGTCGCGATACTCTCGACCGACGGCGTGCGCAAGAAGCCCGTTGTGATCGAGCATCCCGACGGCGACTCGATCGCGATTCGGCCGGTCGGCATCCTCGCCCAGTCGTTCGATCACCGCGCCATCGACGGTGCCTATTCGGCTGCCTATCTCGACCGCGTGCGCAAGCTGCTCGAGCAGACCGACTGGTTCCGCGAGCTCTGAGAAAAGGGATCTTCAGAAAAGGGGTCAGACCCCTTTTCTCAAAATGGGGTCTGACCCCTTTTCTCAGGCGAAGATCTCTTCGTCCGTCGGGACGGGCTTGCCCTCGATGACACGCCCGATCCGCGACACATTCATCAGATGCTTGTAATCGAGATTCTCGGAGATCGAGTTGCCGCCCCAGGAGCCGCAGCCGAGCGTGGTGGTCGGCGCAAAGCCGTTCGTCAGCGAGCCTCCGGCAGTCAGTGAGCTCGCCTGATTGACGACGAGCCGGCTGATCGGCAACTCGAGCCCGGCGTCCCGAATGTGCTCTTCGTTCTTCGAGTGCAGGGCAGCCGAATGACCGGCACCCTCAACCAGCAAATTCGCCTTGGCATTTTGCACGGCCTCGTCGAAGTCCCGATAAGGCATGATCGCAACGACGGGACAGAGCTTCTCCTTGGCGAGCAGATCATCGTGCCCCGCCCCGCTGGCCGGCACCAGGATCAACCGCGCATCTTCAGGCACCTCGACGCCCGCCATGGCGCCGACCTCGTGCGCCGAGCGGCCCACGACTTCCCTGTTCAGATGCCCGTCGGGGAATACGATTTCGCGGATCTTCTGCACCTGTTCCGCATCGTCGGTGAACCAGACCTTGCCGGTCTCACCGAACAGCCGGATCGTTTCTTCGTAGCTCTCTTCCGGCGCCAGAACGAATTGCTCGTGCGAGCAGATAATGCCGTTGTCGAAGCTCGCCCCGGCGACAATCTTGTCGACGGCATCCTTGATGTCGACATCGCGATCGATGATCACGGGCACGTTGCCGGCACCGACGCCGTACGACGGGCGTCCTGACGAGTAAGCCGACTTGACCATGGCCGGCCCGCCGGTCGCGACAATGACGTCGACCGAGCTCATGAGCTCTTTGGTCTTATCCACCGAGCCGTTCGTCACCGTCTGAATCAGGTGGTCGGGGCCGCCATGCTTCCTGACGATGTCCATGAAGGCAACCGTCAGCTGCTCGGCGCACTTCTGGGCCTTCGGATGGGGCGCGAAGATCACCGCATTGCCCGTCTTGATCGCAAACATGGCGTTGCACATCGGAGTCGATACGGGATTCGTGACCGGCGTGACGGCGCCGACGACACCCATGGGCTTGGCAACCAGCGTCAGGCCCGATTCCGGATCCTCGCCGATGATGCCGCGCGACTTCTTGTCCTTGAGGTTGTTCCAGATGACGCGCGCCTTGCCCTTCTTCTTGAGCACCTTGTCCTCGTAGTTGCCGATGCCCGTCTCGTCAACGGCCATGCGCGCGAGCATCTCGGCATTGTCGAAGACATACTTCGCCATATCGTGGCAAATGGCATCGACCTGCTCCTGCGAAAACTTCTCGAAAGCGGCCTGGGCCTCGCGCGCCCTGGCAACCAGGACCTGAATGTCCGAGTCCTCAATGACTGACTGTTCCGCCGTGCTCATCGCTGTCGTCCCGTACTCAATAAAATACTGCGATCAATTATAGCTCAGCTCGTCTGCAAGCCCCGCGTGACCGAAGCTGCGCGCGTACGCGGCGAGCTTCTCGGCCGCGGGACCGGCCACGCGAAAATCGGGATCGTGCCGGCGGCAGCGCCGGTAGAGATCGAGCGCCCCGGCGCCGTCCTCGCGAGCCAGCAGTCTCGGCATGAGCTTCGCTGCGACCTCGAGCGCGTACTTCTTGTCTTCCCAGTCGAACATGTTCTCGACCAGCCAATGATTGACCTCGAGACTGTCGCCCGCGGAGTCCACCAGGTCGTGCAGCGTCTTGTAGCCCGCCGCATCGAGTCCGCCGCGAAACGACGCATAGGCGATATCGAGCGTCTTGTGCCACTCCGCATGCTGCAACTCGAGCGCATCCTCGCCGCGTGGCCTGAACTCGCCGGGAATGTCGAACTCGAGTCGATGCTTTCTGAGCGCGGCGCCGACGATTGCGAAAACCGCGAGCAGCGCCCAGACCTCGACGACGAGGCTCAGCAGAAGAGCCAGGAATCCGGTCAGCGCCGCGATGTAGGGCACGACCACGAATGCGCCGCCGAGGATGACGACCGTGCCGAGCACCAGCGACAGGTAGTCCGAGCCGAGCGTCCGGGCCAGCGCGACGATGGCCGCCGGGTTCAACGCATGGGCAAGATTCGAGGTCAGTCCCATCAGCGCCACCGAGGCCGGGAACGAGAACGCCGCCAGTAACGCCAGCGGCAGAAACGCGCCCGGCAAGTTGAGCCGAATCGCAAGCAGCAACCCGGGAAACAGAACGAAATGCCAGAACACACCCCACTCACCAACCGGGTTGAAGCTCTCGATGTCCGGCGGCGGAATTCGCTTCTGTCCCTGGGCAACGGCCCGCAGCACCGAATAACAATAACGCCAGAGTGAAAACAGCAGCAGCACGCCGAGCCAGATACCAAAGATCCCGGCCGATATCGCGATAAAGCCGAGCAGACCGTAAACGGCCGCGGTCATCAGGATGGTCGGCTCCTTGACGACTGACCAGTTCACATCGCTCGAGAGGCTCGCCGAACTGGACGCGCCGTGGTCAGCACGGGCCTAGCAGCAACCGCAATGGCCGGGTCCGTGCCCCTCCGACAAGACCTGGCCGTTGAGATCGACAAGCGTCAGATCGAGCCGGCGCCCGTCCTCGAGCTCGAGCGCGAGGCGCATGTCCTGCTCGAGACCGACCGATTCAGGCAGGCCGGCAAGCGCGAGCGTGCCTTCGATGCGGTGTAATCCCGGGACGGGCAGGCCGCCCGACGTCATTGCCTGATAGCGATTCAATGCATAGCCCACGCGCGCCACGACCTCGCCGCGCACGGTCAGGTTGCCCTCGCCCTGGCTTTCCTCGACAAGCTTCATCGCCCGAATGATCAGTCTGACGTAAAGGAATCAGGGAAAGCCTAACAGCTGCGCCATCGATAGTCTCGCGATAGAACTTCAGGAAGCGGTGCTTCTCCGCGGCCGGGTAGTCGGCCAGATTCTGCGCCCAGCGGTAGCCGATCGACTGATAGAGCAGCTCGGCCTCAACCGTGGGCTCGCCTGCGGCATCGAGCGGTATGCGATACCGGACCCGGCCGCCGTGGGGGGGACCCTGGCTTTCGGCAGCCCGTTCGGTCGCGCCAGGATGTAGAGCTCGTCTTCTACCTGCTCTGGGACTGGTTTGACGGCGGTGTGCTCGAAGGCTGGTAGCGCACGAGCCACCAGCTGTTTACTGACTCCCGGTCAGCCCGGCTATTCAACCAGGCCGGCGATCTCCGCCGGGGTCGCGTGCAGAGCGGATACGACTCGATTGAAAAATTCCCGTTCCACTTCCGAGACCCTGCGATCACTTTTGATGATCTGAACCACCGACTGCACGAACCTTGCACGCTCTTGCGGCAGAAGCTTTCGGCCCGCGGCTGAGAGCACATCGGTAAGCGAGGCCTTCTCGTAAAGCTCGGAATGAGCGGCGACCCGAACGTCAGCCGCACTGACCTCCTCCCCCGCAACCGACCTCATGATCTCCTGCACGGCCTCGACTTCGACCGGTTGGATGTTCTCATCGGTTGTCGTCGCGCGGGACAGCGTCAGCAACAACGCCTCACTAAAAAGCTTATGACGCTCTTCTTCACTTGGCGGCTTACCGCCGAAGATCCTGGAGATTAGCGGGAAGGTATGGAGATCCACGATTTTTCCTTATTAATGGTTGCTGCCGGCCGAAGTATACCCAGAAAGGCGCCAGCCGGTAGGAACCGCTCTCGTTAGATCCAAATATGGCGCGCCCGGAGAGATTGACTCGGGCCTGCGGCCCTCGCCCTGCGGGCGCCTCCGCTTCGCTGCGGCGTCTGTCGGCCGGCACAGCCGGCCTCCGTTCGAACTTAGGAGCTCTCATCTGACGCCGGGACACTGATGAAACAAAAAGGGGACCAACGGTCCCCTTTTCGTTTCATTGGCGCGCCCGGAGAGATTGACTCGGGCCCGCGGCCCTCGCCCTGCGGGCGCCTCCGCTTCGCTGCGGCGTCTGTCGGCCGGCACAGCCGGCCT
>DATCZB010000122.1:0-2829 GCA_036526155.1 Gammaproteobacteria bacterium | reverse complement strand
ACAACAACGTCGTGCTCTACAACGGACGGTTCGACGTCGACAACACCGACGGCGAGCTGTATCCGGGCATGACGACGCAGGTCTTTTTCGTGACCTCGCAGGCGAACAATGTCCTGACCGTGCCGGTCGGCGCGTTGACGTTCACGGAGCCAGCCGGTGGCAGCGCGTCGACAGAGCGCCAGGCGGCGCCGAGCCGCGAGGACATGGCGGCGCTGCGCGAGCAGTTCCGGGCCGGTGGCGGCGAGATCACGCCCGAGATGCGGGCGCGCTTCGAGCAGATGCGCGCCAGTGGCGGCTTTCCCGGCGGCGGGGGTGGTTTCCCGGGCGGCGGAGGCGGATTCGGTGGCCAGGGGGCGCGTGGCGGCCAGAGCGCGGGCGCGGGACTGGCAGGCTCGATCGCGCTCAACGAGCCGCGCAACGCCGCCGTCGAGCTCGTCTTGCCGGACGGCACGACCGAGACCCGCGAGGTCGTCGTCGGCGCCATGGACCGCGTCAACGCCCAGGTGATCTCCGGCCTCAGCGAAGGCGATCAGGTTGTTGCCGGCATCGTCCAGGCTGCTGTGGAAGAGGAGGATGACAACAACAATCGCAGCAGCGACAGCAGAACGCAGCAGTTCCGCATGATGCGCGGCGCCGGAATATTCTGATGGTGACGGGCGTTCTCGACGCCGGTGCGATTCCTGCGACCGGTGATGACGGCACGGAAGACGCGTCGGTTCTGAGCCGCGAAGTCGCGATTCCTCTCATTGACCTGCGCAAGGTCAGTCGGACCTTCGTGACCGACGGCGGCGTCGAGGTCAAAGCGCTGCGCGAGGTCGACCTCAAGATCTACCCCGGCGAGTTCGTCGCCATCGTCGGCCAGTCGGGTTCCGGCAAGTCGACGATGATGAATATCCTCGGGTGCCTCGACCGGCCCAACAGCGGCAAATACATTTTTGCCGGTCGCGATATCGAGAGTTTCGACTCCGATGGGCTGGCCTGGCTCCGACGCGAGGCCTTCGGCTTCGTGTTTCAGAGCTACAACCTGCTCGCTACCGAATCGGCCGAGGAGAACGTCGCGGTTCCCGGTATCTACGCCGGTCTTTCGAGCGCCGAGCGGGAGCTGAGGTCGCAATCGCTGCTGAGCTCGCTCGGACTCGGCGACCGAATGGATCACCGGCCGAATCAGCTGTCCGGTGGTCAGCAGCAGCGCGTCTCGATTGCGCGGGCAATGATGAACGGCGGCAACATCATACTGGCCGATGAGCCGACCGGCGCGCTCGATTCGCGCAGCGGCGAAGAGGTCATGGCGCTGCTCAAGGATCTCAACGAGAAGGGGCACACGATCATCCTGATCACGCACGAGCCCTACATCGCAGAGCATGCGGACCGCACGATAGAAATCCAGGACGGCCGGATCGTCAGCGACTCCGGCCCCACCGAGGGCGCGATCAATCCGGAAAAAAACAAGGGGCTGCGCGAGCTGTTCATGAGCCGCAAGACGGCGTCGCTGATCGGCGGGCTCAACGAGGCCGTGCGCATGGCGCTGCGATCCCTGATGGCGAACGCGTTTCGGACATTCCTGACGCTGCTCGGCATTGTCATCGGCGTGTCGTCGGTCGTGGCTTTGCTCGCGATCGGGCAGGGCGCGCAAAGCGGCATCGTCGAGCGCATTTCCAGCATCGGCACGAACGTGCTGAACCTGCAGCCGGATCGTGCCGAAGGCCAGCGCCGCAACATCCCGTCGACTTTGACTTTTGAAGATTCCGATGCCATCGAGGTCGGCGTCCCGAATGTCAGCTATTCGCTGCCGCGGGTGTCGGGGAATATGACGATTCGTCACGGCCATGAGGATCATTCGGCCGAGGTGATCGCCACACTCGATACCGTGCCCGAGGCAAAGAGCTGGCCGCTGGCGCGCGGAGTTTTCTTCACCCGCGAGGACAGCGACAAGTTCACGCCCGTGGCCGTGCTCGGCGCAACCGTTTACGACGAGCTCTTCCCGGACGGGCGCGATCCGCTCGGCGAGTGGGTCCTGCTGCGTAACATCCCGTTCCAGGTCATCGGCGTGCTGACGCGCAAGGGCGCGTCCGGCAATACCGACCAGGACGATGCGATCTACGTGCCGCTGAAAGCCGGGGCGACGCGCCTGTTCGGTGCGCAGTACGCGAGCCGGATCGAGGTCATGGTCGACGACGTGACCAGAATCTCCGAGACCGAGGACGATCTCGTTGCGTTCATGACCGATCGTCATGACGGCGTCGAAGACTTCCGGATCTTCAATGCGGCCCAGCTCTTGTCCACGCTCGAGGAGACGCAGGCGACGCTCAGGATATTCCTCGGCGCAGTCGGCGGCATCGCGCTCCTCGTCGGGGGTATCGGGGTTATGAACATCATGCTCGTGTCGGTTACCGAGCGCACGCGAGAGATCGGCGTGCGCATGGCCACCGGTGCCCGGCAGCGCGACATCCTGATGCAGTTTCTGGCCGAGGCGATCGTCGTCTCGCTGATCGGCGGCATTCTCGGCGTCGGCCTCGGTTTCGGTGTCGGGACGTTGCTCGAGGCCGTGCCGAATATCGATATCAATGTGGTCTATACCAGCACTCCGGCCATCATCGCTTTCACCTGTGCCGCTGCGACGGGTCTGATATTCGGGTTCGCGCCGGCGCGCAAGGCGGCCAGGCTCGACCCGGTCGTGGCGCTTTCGAACGAATAACATGATTGTCTCACCGCGCTCTGTTTACCTCGCTCTGGGTATTTGTTTGGTCTCGGCCTGCTCCCGCACGCCGGTTCCGGAAATCCAGACCGGTGACGTGCCGGCCGGGTGGCAGGGGCCGGTGGAAGCCGATG
>DATCZB010000121.1:0-2026 GCA_036526155.1 Gammaproteobacteria bacterium | reverse complement strand
GGGCTTGTAATGCAGTTTGATGAATTTGAACGGCAGGTGCTCCTCGAGCCCGACCAGGGCAATGGCCGCACAGCCGTTACCCGGGTTCACGACCAGCTTCAGCGGCCTGAGGTTTGACGCATCGACGTAGCTCAGCAGGTGCTCGATATACGCCTCGAAGACATCCGCCGTCGTGCGCTTGCCGCCTGCCGCGAGCAGCCGGTCGTCCGACTCCGCCAGCCGCCGGATGTCGGCAAGCCCGGTATCCGCGCTGATGGGCTTCGCCGCCTCGCGCACGAGCTTCAGGCCGTTGTAATCGGCCGGGTTGTGGCTCGCCGTCACCATGATGCCGCCATCCGCCTCGAGGTGCATCGTGCCGAAGTAGACCATCTCCGTGCCGCAGAGCCCGATGTCGAGCACCTCGACACCGGCATCGACGAGGCCGCGAATCACGGCATTGGCGAATTCCTCGCTCGTCAGCCGCATGTCGCGCCCGACCACGACGGTCTTCGCGCCCAGGAACTGGCCGGTCGCGTTGCCGATGCGGTAGCAGATGTCGGCGTTCAGCTCGTTCGGGATCTGGCCCCGGATGTCGTAGGCCTTGAAGCAGTCGATCGTGACGGGCATGGGCTCTCCTAGCTGCGCCCCCGGCCGATGGCGTAATACTGCAGCCCCAGCTTCTCGACATTGTGCGGTTCGTACAGGTTGCGGCCGTCGAAGACGACCCCGTCCTTCACCTTCGCCTTGACGACCTCGAAGTCCGGGCTCCGGAACTCCTGCCATTCGGTGACGATCGCGAGCGCGTCTGCGCCCTCCAGCGCCTCGTAGGCGGACTCGCACAGGGTCAGCCCGGGCTGGTCCGGATAGAGGCGCCTGGCCTCTTCCATTGCCTCAGGATCGTAGGCCCGGACCGAGGCGCCGGCACCCCAGAGGGCCTCCATGAGCGCACGGCTCGGGGCCTCTCGCATGTCATCCGTGCGCGGCTTGAAGGACAGTCCCCAGAGCGCCACGGTCTTGCCCTTGAGCTTGCCGTCGTAGTGCGCCGAAAGCTTTTCGAACAGCCGCTGTTTCTGGCGGGCGTTGACGGCCTCGACCGCGTCGAGCAGCTCGGCCTCGTAGCCGACCCCGCGGGCCGAGCGCGCCAGCGCCTGCACGTCCTTCGGGAAGCAGGAGCCGCCGTAGCCGGCCCCGGGATAGATGAAGTGGTAGCCGATGCGCGGGTCCGAGCCGATGCCGATGCGGACCTTCTCGATGTCCGCGCCGAAGCGCTCGGCCAGGTTCGCGAGCTCGTTCATGAAGCTGATCTTGGTCGCGAGCATCGCGTTGGCCGCGTACTTCGTGAGCTCGGCCGAGCGGATGTCCATGCTGATGACCCGGTCGTGGTTGCGGTTGAACGGCTCGTAGAGCGTCTTCAGGAGCTCGGTCGTGCGTGGGTTGTCCGTCCCGACGATGATGCGCTCGGGCTTCATGAAGTCCTCGATCGCCGCCCCTTCCTTGAGGAACTCGGGGTTCGAGACGACGTCGAACTCGACCGCGAGACCGCGCGCATCCAGGGCAAACTGGATCTCGGCGCGCACCTTGTCGGCCGTGCCGACCGGCACCGTGGATTTGTCCACCACGATGCGGTAGTCGTTCATGTGCTCGCCGATCGACTTCGCGACCGCCAGCACGTGCTTCAGGTCGGCCGAACCGTCTTCGTCCGGCGGCGTACCGACCGCGATGAACTGGAACAGGCCGTGGTCCACAGCCTTTTGTACGTCCGTCGTGAACTCGAGGCGGCCCGATTTGAGATTGCGTCTGACATAGCTCTCGAGCCCGGGCTCGTAGATCGGAATCTCGCCCCGCTGCAGGCGCTCGATCTTGTCCGCGTCGATATCGCAGCAGAGGACCTGGTTGCCGGTCTCGGCCATGCAGGCGCCCTGCACGAGGCCCACGTAGCCGGAGCCGAAAATAGTCAGTCTCATATCAGATCAGTTCTGTTGAAGTCGTGGCGATTATACAGGCATGGCCACTGGCATGCGTGACGCAGCTACCGGAATGCGTTGCG
>DATCZB010000120.1:0-6981 GCA_036526155.1 Gammaproteobacteria bacterium | reverse complement strand
TTTGAGCGCATCGAGAAAATCCGCATGCTCATAAATATCGGGCTCGAGGTTCGGCGTCAGGATCGCGAGCGCGCGTTGCGCACGCAGCACGATATCGATCGTGGCGGCACGGATCTCAGCCGTCCCGGCTACGATTTCGCGGGTACCTCGGTCTCCCGTGCGTTTTTCGGTTTGCGCCATCGAGCTGGAATCCACCCTGGATGCCTGGAGTCTAGGCGATGGCGGATCCGTTACGCCGTGTCGCAGGTCACGTTATTGTCGGGCGGGTCAGATCTGCCGCGCGAGCTCGGCGGCCAGCCCGATGTACTGGGCCGGCTCGAGTTCGCTCAGGCGCTTGCGGTCGGCGTCGCTGAGCGGTGCATGGGCGACGAGCTCGCGGATGGTGTCGGCATCGATTTGCCGGCCACGAGTCAGCTCCTTGAGCTGCTCGTAGGCATCGGCGACGCCATGCTTGCGCAGCACGGTCTGCACGGCCTCGGCCAGCACTTCGGGGCTTTGCTCGAGGTCGCGGGCGATGCGCTCCGGATCGGCATCGAGCTTGTCGAGGCCGCGCCGGCACGATTGCCAGGCGATGAAGCCGTAGGCCGTCGCGGGCCCCAGATTTCGGAGCACGGTGGAATCGGTCAGGTCGCGCTGCCAGCGCGACACCGGCAGCTTGCCGGCGAGGTGGCCGAGCATGGCGTTGGCCATGCCGAGGTTGCCTTCCGCATTCTCGAAGTCGATCGGATTGACCTTGTGCGGCATCGTCGACGAGCCGACTTCGCCGGGAACGGGTCGCGACTTGAAGTAGCCGATACTGATGTACGACCAGAAGTCACGGCACAGGTCGATCGTCACGGTATTTATGCGCTCGAGTGCCTGACAGTACTCGGCGATCCAGTCGTGCGGCTCGATCTGCGTCGTATAGCGCTTCGGGCTCAGCCCGAGCGCGCGGACGAAACGCGCCGCTATTTCAACCCAGTCGCAGTCCGGATAAGCGACGACATGCGCGTTGAAGTTGCCGACGGCGCCGTTGATCTTGCCGAAGATCTCGACGTTTTCGAACAGCGCCGACTGGCGCGCGATTCGGGCGACGAAATTCGCGACTTCCTTGCCGAGCGTTGTTGGCGACGCCGTTTGCCCGTGCGTCCGCGACAGCATCGGGACGGCGGCGAAGGTGTTCGCGAGCTTGCGCAGGTCGGCTTCGAGTGTTCTCAAGGCGGGCAGCAGAACGCTCTTGCGCAGGTCGCGAAGCATGAGTGCGTAAGCCAGGTTATTGATGTCTTCGGAGGTGCAGGCGAAGTGCAGGAACGAGATCAGCGAATTGCCGCGTGAAGTCACGCCTTCGAGCTTCTCGCGCAAGAAATACTCGACGGCCTTGACGTCGTGGTTCGTGGTCTTCTCGAGCGCCTTGACCCGGCGCGCATCTTCCAGCGAAAAGGAGTCGACGATCCGGTTCAGGAGATCCTTGACCGGCGCCTCGAGCGGCGGGAGCTCGGCTATCGCCGGCTCGTTGGCCAGGTGCTCGAGCCACCTGACCTCGACCAGCACGCGATACCGAATCAGCGCGTATTCGGAGAGGAATTCTCGAATTGGATCCGCTTTTTCGGCATAGCGTCCGTCGAGCGGCGACAGTGCATTCAGTGCGGTCGAATCCAAATGGCTCGGCCTATACAAGTGTCTGCGGAGTGCGCATCATACACGCTCAGCGCGAGGCATGTGCCGCCGGGAGCGGGGTGGAATGACGACAGAATTCAGGACCGAGCGAGACAGCATGGGCGAGCTCAGGGTGCCGGTCGATGCGGCATGGGGAGCGCAGACGCAACGTGCCGTCGAGAATTTTCCGATCAGCGGGCTGACGATGCCCAAATCCTTTGTCGCGGCGCTTGGCCTGATCAAGTGGGCAGCGGCCGGGGTCAACAACGACCTCGGCCTGCTTGACGCGGACGTCGCCGAGGCGATCCGGGCGGCCGCGCTCGAGGTGGCGGCCGGCGACCACTACGAGCAGTTTCCCGTTGACGTCTTTCAGACCGGCTCCGGCACGAGCAGCAACATGAACTCCAACGAGGTCATTGCCAGGCTCGCGAGCGCTCGCCTCGGGCGCGAGGTGCATCCGAACGACCACGTCAACATGGGGCAGAGCAGCAATGACGTGGTGCCTTCGGCGATTCATGTCAGCGCCGCAATCGGGCTGACCGAAGACCTGCTACCATCACTTAAGTATCTTGCGGAAGTTATTGAAAATAAAGCAGAAGAAGTAAGCGGTAAGGTCAAGACAGGGCGCACCCACCTGATGGATGCCATGCCCGTACGTCTCGATCAGGAGCTGACTGGCTGGGCAACTCAGGTCCGGGCCGGTTACCAGCGCGTCGCCGGCGTGCTGATGCGGCTTTCCGGGCTGGCCCAGGGTGGCACGGCGGTCGGCACGGGGATCAACGCGCATCCCGAGTTTGGCGTTCGCATTGCCGCGGCGCTGGCCTCCCGCACGGGCGTCGCATTCCGGCCGGCCGACAGCTATTTCGAGGCGCTGAGCTCACAGGACACCGCGGTCGAGTTGTCGGGCCAACTCAAGACAACGGCCGTCAGCCTGATGAAGATCGCCAATGACCTGCGCTGGATGAACAGCGGCCCGCTGGCGGGCCTCGGCGAGATCGCTTTGCCGGCCCTGCAGCCCGGCAGCAGCATCATGCCGGGCAAGGTGAATCCCGTCGTGCCCGAGGCCGTGACCATGGTGGCCGCGCAAGTCATCGGCAACGACGCGGCCATTACGGTGGGCGGCCAGGCCGGCAACTTCCAGCTCAACGTCATGCTGCCCGTCATCGCCCACAACCTGCTCGAGAGCATTCAGATCCTGGCCGGCGCCTCTCGCGTGCTGGCCGATTCCGCCATTGCCGGATTCACGGTGCAGGAGGCGAGGCTCGAGGATGCGCTCGGGAGAAACCCGATTCTCGTGACGGCGCTGAATCCGGTCATCGGCTACGAGAAGGGTGCCGCGGTCGCCAAAAAGGCCTATGCCGAGGGTCGGCCTGTCATCGATGTGGCGGCGGACGAAACCGACCTGAGTCGCGAAGAACTCGAGCGGCTGCTCAATCCGGCCGATCTCACCGAGGGTGGCATCAAGAGTTGAGCATTGGCGGCGCCGGATCGAGCAGGGCCTGACACGGTCGCCTGCGTCGATCGACGCCCGCGCGCCGCTGCTAGCCAACCTGGTTGGTGAGCCATCGCCCGAGTTAACCGCTTTGCTCGACCAGCCGAGCCGCGATGCGGCCGTGCTCGTTGGGCTCGTGTCCCGCGCCGACAGCCTGCATGTCCTGCTGACCGAAAGAGCGGCCCACTTGCCTGATCATCCGGGCCAGGTGAGCTTTCCTGGCGGGCGTTTACGCTCGCCGGAGGAGGGGCCGGTTGCGGCGGCGCTCAGAGAAGCGGCGGAGGAGGTGGGCCTGCTCCGGCATCAGGTGGATGTGCTCGGCCTGTTGCCGCCTCGCCTGACGGGCACCGGGTTTGCGGTCACCCCGGTGGTCGGCTGGGTCGAGGCGGAGTTCCAGGCAGTCCCTGATCCGTCCGAAGTCGAGTCGGTATTCGAGGTTCCCGTGTCGCATCTGCTCGACGGCGGGAATGCAAAGCAATCGATTCGGGAGCGCTTCGGATCGCGTTTTATCGTCCACGAGTATCAATTCGAGCGTCATCGCATCTGGGGTGCGACGGCCGCAATTCTGGCTGAATTTTTCGAGGTAATTAATGCAAAAACAATATAGTAAAGGGGATATCTCGAAACTGCTCGATATTATGGCCGCGCTTCGGGACCCCGAGAGCGGTTGCCCCTGGGATCTTGAGCAGGACTTTTCGACGATCGCGCCCTACACGCTCGAAGAGGCCTACGAAGTCGCCGACAGCATTGAGCGCAATGCGCTCGACGAGTTGCCCGACGAGCTCGGCGATTTGCTGCTGCAGGTCGTGTTTCATGCCCAGATGGGGGCGGACGAGAATCGGTTCAGTTTTGCTGACGTCGTCGAGGGCATCTGCGACAAGATGATACGTCGCCATCCTCATGTCTTCGGCGGCGCGGCCCTGCGTTCGGAAGAGGAAGTCGCCGCGAGCTGGGATCAGATCAAGCGCAGCGAGAAGCCCGGGCAGGATTCGCTGCTCGACGGCATCGCGCGAGCGCTGCCGGCGCTGGTGCGGTCCGCCAAGCTCGGGCGACGGGCAGCGTCGGTCGGGTTCGACTGGCCCTTGCCGGACCAGGTCCGGGCAAAGATCGACGAGGAGCTCGACGAGCTCGATGCCGCCGTTGCCGGCGAAACGGCGGACCGAATCGAGGCGGAGCTCGGTGACCTGCTGTTCTCGGTCGCCAACTACTGTCGCCATCTCAAGGTCGATCCGGAACAGGCGCTGCGGCGGGCCAACGACCGGTTCAGCCGCCGCTTCCGTCGCGTCGAGGGCCAGGTCCGCGAGGCCGGCGGCGACTGGGAGGGGACGTCACCGGACGTGCTCGAAACCTATTGGGCCAGGGCCAAGGCGGCCGACATCGACTGAGGCATTCAGCGGCGATTCATGGCACCGGGTCTATCGTTGATCTCGAGGATACGGAGGACCGAGCCATGAAAACGAGGACTTCTGCTGCAATTGCATTGGGCCTGAGCCTGGCGGCAGGCGCTGCCAGCGCGCACGGTGTCCGGTACACGACCGCGCGCGTCACCGCCGTGGAGCCGGTGTATGAAACTGTCGTCGTCGATCGACCGTATCGGCGTTGCCACACCGAGGTGGTCCAGCGGCACGTTCGCAGCGGTTCGGTCGCCGGTCAGACGGTCGCGGGCGCAATCGTCGGCGCCGCAATCGGCCGCCAGTTCGGTGGCGGCAGCGGGCGCGACGCCCTGACGGCGATCGGTGCCATGGCGGGATCTGCCGTGGCCCACGAGCGAGCTCTGAGGCGCCAGGGCGTCACCGTTGTCCGGCAGCCGGTCGAGCGCTGCACGACGGAGTATCGGCGCGAGGCTCGGCGGCAGATCACGGCCTATTGGGTCGACTACCGCTATCGCGGCAGGAACTATCGCATTCTGAGTCATGAACATCCGGGTCGGCACATTCGAATCTCGCTTCGTTCTTGACGAACCGGGGCTCGAGAATTCAAGCTTGGCTCATGGTGCGCCAGACGCTTTTCGCTTCGCTCGTGCTGCTCACGGTCAATACGGCGGCCGCCTATCCGTTGCCGCTGGGTGTGGAGCCAGCGCATGACAGGTCACCATTCGTCGTCAGTCAGGAAGCGCAGGAACGCGAGCCGGGGCCGGCCACGCTCGAGGAGGCGATCGAGATTGCCGTCGAGCTTTACGGAGGCGAGCTCGCTGGCGCCGCGACGGTCGAGCGCGACGGGCGCATGGTCCACGAGGTCCGGCTGCTCGTTGACGATACGAGCGTGCGCACGGTGCGAATCGATCCCGACACAGGGGCCATCATTCCCCAGGCCCGTTGACGGGCCGGGGCTCGGCCTTGAGCCATGCGAGTACTGATCGTCGAGGATGACCAGAGCCTAAACCGGTCGCTCGTGGCCGAGTTCGAGGCCAGGGGCTTCAACGTGCTGAGCGCGACCGACGGCCGCGAAGGCCAGTATCTTGCGACCGAATATCCCATCGACATCGCAATCGTCGACCTCGGTCTGCCCGAGGTCAGCGGCATCGAGCTCATCAAATCGCTGCGCGCCGCATCACGCGACTATCCGCTCCTGGTACTGACGGCGCGCGACCGCTGGCAGGACAAGGTAGAGGCGCTCAAGATCGGAGCCGACGATTATCTGGTCAAGCCTTTCCATGTCGAAGAGCTCATGGCGCGCGCCGATGCGTTGCTGCGGCGCGCGGGCGGGTGGGCACAATCTGAGCTCGTCTGCGGGCCGATCAAGCTCGACACGCGGAGCCAGGTCGTGACGCTAGAGGGTCAGCCCGTCGAGCTGACGAGCTTCGAGTACCGGTTGCTCGAGTACCTGATGCTGCATGCCGGCGAGGTCTGCTCGAAGACGCAGATTACCGAGGCGCTCTACGACCAGGACTTCGAGCGCGACAGCAACGTGATCGAGGTGTTCATCGGTCGGCTGCGGCGCAAGCTCGATCCGGATTCGGAGTTCAAGCCGATCGAAACCCTGCGCGGTCGCGGGTATCGAATCGTCCTGCCCCGAGGCGCGCCGGAAAGCGATTAGCGAACGGACTTCGAGATGGCCGTCCTCAAGTCCCTGCGTGTGCGCGTGCTGTTATGGGTGAGCCTGACCCTCGTGCTGCTGTTTGCGGTGACGATAATCGGTCTCGATGCAATCTTTCAGCGCAGTTCCGAGGCCGTGCTGCGCGAGGCGATGCAGGTCCAGCTGCTCGGCCTGATTGCGGCCGCGGAAGAATCCGAGGACGAGGAGCTCAGTCTGCCCGACGACGCGATGCTCGACCTCAGTCTCACGGTGCCTGAGTCCGGCGTCTATGGCGTGATCTGGGATGCCGACGGCGTGCCGATCTGGCGCTCGGCCTCCTGGGCCGGCCGCGAGTGGTTCGTCAATCAGTGGCCTGTACCCGGTGAGCGCATTTACCTGACCATCGGGGAAGAGGGGCTCGGTCCGCTCGAGGCCCTGCTCATGGGCATTCGCTGGGACTTTCACGACGGCTCGAGCCTGCCGTACACCTTCGGCATCGCGCTCGCGCAGGAGCCGTATGCCATGCGCGAGGCGGCGTTTCGGCGCAACCTGATCGGCTGGTTTGTCGCCGTTACCATTACGATGCTGGTCGTGCTGATCGTGGTGCTGCGTTATGCGCTGAAACCGCTGCGGCGCCTCGTCAGCGAGGTCAGCGAGGTCGAAACGGGGCGCCGTCAGGCCGTGACCGAAAACCTGCCGTCGGAGCTGACCGGTCTCGCTCGCAATCTGAATTTTCTGATCGAGTCCGAGCGCCGGCGCAGCGTGCGCTACCGCAACACGCTCGACGATCTAGCCCACAGCCTGAAGACACCGCTGGCGTCGATGCGCGCGCTGCTGAC
>DATCZB010000119.1:0-2685 GCA_036526155.1 Gammaproteobacteria bacterium | reverse complement strand
GCCATTCATCGGCTCCGGCCGACCGGTCGTCGGCCGTTTTGCGGGTACCGCAGCGTCTCGATCTATAGTGCCGCTTCACCTGCACCCTGATCGATCGCGAATGGCTCATCCAGGAAACCGCGGTTTGCCGCAGCGGCCCCGGCCCACGGGCTTTACTCTGATCGAAGCCATGGTTGCGCTGCTCGTGCTATCGGTCGGCGTGATTGGCGTCGCCGCTCTGCACGGCCAGAGCCTCGCCGCCAGCCGGTCGGCGATCTTCCGCAGCCAGGCCATCAACCTCGCCAGCGACATGGCCGACCGCATCCGCGTCAACCCGGGCGCACAGCTGGCCTACGCAGGACCGTCATCCGACCATGGCTGCGATCACCCGGGCAACCGCGGCGGCGTTGCCTGTACGCCCGCCGAACGCGCGGCGCATGATCTTTTCGACTGGCGCACCGCGATCGGCGCGAATCTGCCCGACGGCGCAGGCACCGTCAGCGTCGACACGAACTCGAACCCCGCGACTTACACCGTGATCGTCGCCTGGGAAGAAGCAACCGAGAGCGGTCGGGCCTCGTTGCCGCTGACGTTTCGGCTGCCGGTTTTCTGAGTCTGGTTTCGATGGCAACGCTGCGCCCCGGCAACAGAATCCGCCTCCGCGGCATGAGCCTGATCGAGCTCATGGTCGCGCTGGGGATCGGGATGTTTCTGATCATCGGGGCGCTGACCGTGTTTGCGCAAAGCCGAGCCACCTACGCGCTCAACGAATCGGTCGCGCGCCTGCAGGAGGCCAGCCGCTACTTCTTCGACGTCGTCGAACCGGACATCCGCATGGCGCACTACTGGGGCCTGACCACTGAGACATCGCTGATCGACGGCCGTGCGCAAGCGCAACACGCGCAATCACCGCTCTCGCCGGCAAACGACTGCGGCAGGAACTGGACGGTCAATCTCGATTTAGCCGTCGCCGGATCCAACAACGGCTACGTGTTTTCGTGCCCCGCATACGGCAGCGCCGCCGCCAGCGCAGACACGCTCGTCGTGCGGCGCGCATCGACTGCGCCGGTCACAGCTCCGGCAGCCAATACGCTCTATATCGCCTCTTCCCGTGCGGATGGCGCCGTCGTCTTCGAGGGGCCGGCGTCGCCCGAAGACTTCAGTGCGGCCGTGTCGGCCACGCACGAGCTCATCGTCAACGGTTACTACGTGAGCCGCAACTCGAGCCTCGACTCGCCGGGCAATCCGGTGCCGTCGTTGCGGCGCAAGCACTTGCGCAACGGTGGCGCCACCGGCCCCGCCATCGTCGATGAGGAGGTCCTGCCCGGCGTGGAGGACATGCAGATCGAATTCGGGATCGACACGGATTCGGAAGGCGCTACCGGTTTCGGCGTCGTCGATCGTTATCTCGGCCCCGACGAGCCGCTGCTCGACCCGTCTCACGCAGCCTTCGATGAGCACGCGCGTATCCTGGCCGTGCGCGTCTGGCTGCGACTGCGCTCGGAGCGGCCCGAGCCCGGCGTGGCCGAGACGGCCGGATATTCCTATGCCGACCAGACCACCGCGGCATTCAACGACGGCTACCGCCGAATCGTGGTTTCCAAGACCATTTATCTGCGCAATGCCGGGAGCTCATCGTGAACGGCGCCGCCTGGAAGCGGCAACGCGGCGCCGCGCTCGTGGTCGGGCTCGTGCTCATGCTGATCCTGACGATACTTGGCGTCTCGGGTATGAACACCGCCACGCTCGAGCTGACCATGGCAGCCAATGCGCAGGCGGGACAACTCGCGTTCCAGGCGGCCGAAAGCGGGATCGAGATGGCGCTGGCCCATCCGGTCACGACGAACGTCGCCGATAGTCGAGCGACGCATTCTTTCGCCGACGGCTCGGTCCGGGTCGATACCGAGCTGCGCTGCGTCGACATCACTCGCGTTCCGGCCGGTGAGCATAGCGAGGATCCGAACGCGCGCGCGCTGCACTTCGAAGTCACAGCCGTGGGGCGCGGCCCCCGAAACGCCGTATCCCGCCTGACGCAGGGCTTTTACGTCGTCGTCCCGGCCACCGCCCTGCCCGACCTCGACGCCGACGGGCCCGACCCCGACGGACCCGCCGCCGGCGAATGCCTCGTGGATACCGCATGCCCGGGCCTCGGCTGTATCGCCAATCACGAGGCGTGGCTTCCGGCTCGCACATACTGGCGGCAGGACGAAATCGACGACTGACACACCGGCGTGGCACCTGAGATTCGACATCGTGCCGGCGCGGCCGGCATCACGCTCATCGAGCTGCTCGTCGTCATTGCCGTTATCGGCACGCTGGCGGCCATCGCGATCCCCTCTTACCGCGACCACACCGAACGCGCCTGGCGAACGGAAGCCAGGGCTGCGCTGATGCACCTGCGGGAACGTCAGGAGCGCTGGTATCTCGATCACAACACCTACACGGCCGATCTCCAGGCGCTGGGATTCAGCGACGGCTGCAGCGAGAACTGCGTCTACACGCTCGACTTTCCGGCAGCGCCTGACGCCGCGGGCTTCACGGCACGTGCCCGACCGACGCCCGGCGGCGGCAGCAACCGCGTCGACCAGACCGACGACCGCGACTGCCAGTGGTTTACGCTGAGCTCGCTGGGACTGCGTGCTGCCGGACCGGGACAGCACTGCTGGTGACGCTGCGCCGGCTTCGTTGCCGGCTGCCTAGGGTTTC
>DATCZB010000118.1:0-4011 GCA_036526155.1 Gammaproteobacteria bacterium | reverse complement strand
CAGCAGAATGAACTCGAGGTTACCGAGCACGAAGAAGAGATCGGGATCGATTTGCGAATCGGAAGTCTGTGAGCGGACCGGCTGTGCCGGCCCGCCGACCAGCAATACGAGCCCCATAAGATGCGGTAAGAACTTGGTCATCAACACTCGCAGGACTGGATCCGGGGCACCTGAGCATGCCACATCGGAGCCAACTACCGAAACCGCGCCGCCTGCAAATGGGCCGGCGTAGCGACAGGTCATCCGGAACGCCTGCCGTCAGAATGAGTTTGCCTTAGTATTCGGCTATCTGGCTCACGCAACCGAGGACTTCGGATGAAAGCGATCCTGCTACCCGTCGCAGACCGCCCCGAGTGCAAACTCGCTCTGGACACTGCATTCCTGCTCGCGAAACAGTTCGAAGGCAGCGTCATCGGCTGTCACCTCAGGCCGCATCGGGGTGAAGCGCAAACGGACAAGTCTTCGGAGCTCAACAGCCAGGCCGCGCAGAAGCTGTTCAGGCGACTCGCTACCGACAATGAATTCCGCCTGGCGAAGCAGCCGACGCTTGGCGCGAAGCAGATCGCCCAGTGGATCGAAATGGTCGGATCTCTGGACAAGCTGTTTTCGATTGTCGGGCCGACAGCCGATGCATCGATCGTATCCAGGCCAAAACGCACGTCAAAAGGCCGGGCAGCCGACTTCGTTCTCTCGGCCATGCTGGGAACCGGGAAACCCGTGATCGTGCTGCCGCAGGCGCCGATCACATCGCTGGGCAATCGCGTCCTGATTGCCTGGAATCAGAGCGTTGACTCGGCCCGTGCCGTTTCGGCCGCACTACCGATTCTGCAACAAGCCGAGGCCGTGGAAATCGTAACGGTAGGCAGCGAGTCACGTACCGGCCCTAAAGCGTCCGCACTCACTAACTACCTCAAGCTATGGGGGGTCAAATCCTCGCGAACGCGCTGTCGGGGGCGCGATCCCGCAGCAGAAATTCTCGAGACCTATCGCAGCACGAACTCGGATCTGATCGTCATGGGCGCCTACTCCCGCGGGCGGTTTCGTGAGCGTATATTCGGCGGCGTCACCGAGGATCTCGTGTTTCGTTCAGGCGAGCCTGTTTTCGCTTTGCACAATTAGCCGGGGCTTAACGCCGAGCCGGGGCTTCACGAAACGGGCTATTCGCGCTCGACGGTAAACAGCAGGTCCATCGCCTTGAATTCACCGGTTCGGGTTTCGAGCCGAAGCTGATCGGTGAGCTTGAATCGCAGCAAGAGCCCGCCGATCCGGTTGATCAAGCCGTAGGTGTAACGCATGTAGACCCGTGGGCTGATTTGCTTGCCGGCCATGAGCTCCCCCGTATTGGCCGCGCTGGTTCGAATGCCGAGCTCGTCGAGCCCGATGGCCTCGCCGAAGTGCTGAATCTGCGGCAGGGCCTGCGTCAGACCCAGCGAAAGCGCCGCCGTTTGCAGCGCCTCGGAGTTTTCGCGTGAAGAATCGGAGATCGGACGTCCGATGACGAGATACGACACGATATCGCCCTCGCTCATCGATGGCTCGGCGTAGAGTCGAGTCACGGGATCGCGCACCGTGCCGGTGACGAGGACGCCGACGAGCACCTCGCCGCTTTCTGTTTCGAAACGCCTGACGCCACGCACATCGAGCCGCGGATTAGTGACCTGACCCACGAACAACAGCCGGCCACGGTCGAGCTCGAGCGTCTGACCGAGCGTGGTGTAGTTGCCGGCAAGCGTGACCGTGCCCGCAGCCGCGGCGTCCAGCCCCGAACGATAGTCGACATCGATTGCGCCGTTTAGCGCGGCGTTGAGGCCGGAGCCGCTGAACCGAACGTCGTCGCCGAGCACGAGCGCGATGTTCGCGCGCACGTCGAGCGGCCGCTGCGGCGCGGCGGCTTCACCTCCATGGACGACGACGTCGGGCGAGACGGTTGCCGTTTGCACAGCGACCTCGTCGAGGCGCAGGTCAGCCGAGGGAATCGTCACCGTGCCGCTGACGAACACCGTCGGCCAGTCGGTCACGACCTCGAGATCCGGCGAGACGAAGACCTGCGCTTCAGGCAGCTGGACGGCAGCAAGATTGTCGCCGCTGACCCTGAACGTCGTCGGCCAGGCTGCCTGCGGATCGAGCTGCGTGCGCCCCGTCACCTCGACCGAGCCCTCGCCGGCCACACCGGTGAACGCATAGATGAGCTCGTTGCCGGCCGGGCTCGACACGACGACGTCGACATCGCGCACGACAAGCCCCCAGCGCGGGACCTCTATCTGTCCGTCAGCCCAGCGGGCCTCCCCGCGGGCCTCGGGCGATTCGAGCGGCCCGTCGATCTCGACCGCAATTGTCGCAGCGCCGGAGACGTCCCCGACTTCGGGGCTCAGGATCGAGATGAACTGAAGGTCAGCCCAGCTGCCCTCGATGCTCGCATCGATGCGCGGTTCCGGTGTCCAGATGTCGGTCAGCGAACCCGTAAACCCGACGCGCGCGCCCGCAGGTGCCCGGATCTCGGCCGAAGCTTCGAGCTCGGTCTCGGTCAATCTCGCATCGATATCGATCGCGTCTACCGGCACCTCGAGCGGAGTCTCGACGTCGCTGACACTCAGGAGCGTGGACCGCCCCCTGACGCTGAGCGCGCCGGTCGGTCGCTCGCGTGGCCCGATCAGCTCGAGCTCCGCGTCATAAAGGCCGCTGATTGTGATCGCCTCTCCGAGCAAGGGCTGCAGCGACGCCAGATTGAAAGCGGCAACCGACACCTCGAGACGCTCGTTATCCCCGCCGAGCGCCGCGCCGAGACAGAACTGAGACCCGGCGTTGCGCAGGCAGCTTCGCTCGACTGAGATCGAATCAGCGGAAGCGGCAACGCGCGCGGGCGTTTCGAGCGACCAGATGCCGAGGATCTCCTGGTTGAGGTCGAGCGCATCGATCTCTCCCGACCACTCGGTCCCGTTCCAGCCTCCCGAACCGCTCATTGCGCCGGCCCCGATGGGCTGGGCCAGCTCGACGTTGAACTGGTGCGACGCTGTCGTGCCCGTCACCCGACCGGCCAGCGACGTTGCAATCACCTCGGCTCGCCGGAATCCTTCAGCCGCGATCGTCAAATCGACGCCGGCTTCCTGTGCCGCAGCGACGGTGCCGTCGACACGGAGCCGATCGAGCGCAAAGTCATCTGCGGTGAGCGAGACCGCAGCCAGCGTGCCGCGGAGCGCAGGCAGATCTCTCGTTCCGGTGAGACGACCTTCGAGCGTGATCGCGCCCCCGATTCGATCCGAGAAAGCTTGCAGCCGCGGCGCGTCGATGTTCAGCAAGAGATCGAGTTGCTGCGAGATCGCACCGTCGACGACAGCCCGGTTGCCGCTCCAGTCGACTTCGACTCGGTCGAGTTGGATTACATCCGGCGCTGGCGACTCGACGCGGCCGCTCGCCGTCACTGGCTCCCCGCGCACCGATCCCTCGAGCGTCATGCCGTCCAGCGCCCAGCTCACCGAAGGCTCAAGCGCCCCCGACAATCTGCCGCGGACATTGAGCAGTGCGGGCCATTCCGGGACGAAATCGCCGGGATTCAGATCCTGCGCGTCGAACGTCAGATCCCAGGCCAGCTCCGGCAGCGAGAGGCTGCCCGCGAGCGCAGCCATCCCGAACGCGGTATCGAGCCCCAGCGACTCGAAGGCAATCAGCTCCGGCGTGGCTGCACCACTCGCAACGAACTCTGCGGCCTGATCCTGCACGAGCAGTCGGCCGGACCCGGAAAAATCGAATGCGTCGATCCATCCCGCAAGCTCGAGGCTACCGAAGGGACTGGTCACGAGCGCCTGTCCCGGCCATTCGACATCGAGCCACTCGACGCTGATCTGCGCCGAATTGGTGTCGCCAAACGTGACGGCGCCGGCAGCCGTCGCCTCGAACGGCGCAGCGAGGCGATGCTCGAAGGCGATCCTCTCGAGCGTGCCGGTCGCCCGACCCGACCCGGCCCAGACGACCCCATCGAGCTCCGTCGTCCACATGAGCTCGACGGCGCTGTCT
>DATCZB010000117.1:0-11394 GCA_036526155.1 Gammaproteobacteria bacterium | reverse complement strand
ACGCGCTTCGGGGCCAGCTATTACCGGCGTATCGGCGACCTGGCGCTGTTTCCTGCTTTCGTCGGCGTCAGCGCCGAGGTTGGCAATGCCTGGTCGAGCCGGAGCGATATTTCCCTCAGTGGCTCGATCTGGGGCGGCTCCCTCTGGGCCGGTGTCGACACGCCGGCGGGGCCGGTTTTCGTCGGCTACGGCAGCGCCGAAGGCGGCGACCATGCGTTTTACCTGTTTCTCGGCCGGCTGTTCTGATCCGCGTTTGACATAACGCGCTCCGGCTCTCGTGGCGACGTGCGCGCACTTTCGGCGTATTTGTGATCATCTCGCTAGTCGGCGCCCCGGGCCGGGATTAGGGTCGCCTATCACGGTTCCAATCAGGCAGAACAGCCCATGCTCAACTCACGATTCGCGCTTGTCTCCCTTGGTGTGGTGCTCGCCGCCGTCGTGTCCGTCGATGCGTCGGCACAGGTGCGCACCTACGACAATCCGCAGCATGAGGGTCTGGCCGTCAGCTACTGCGGTGCCGATCCGAGCTCCTGCGGCGAGTACATGGCAACGGCATGGTGCTTGTCCATCGGTTACGAATATGCGTCCGACTGGGCGGCGCGCGCCGGTATCGATCAGTCGGTCCGTGCAGTCAGACTCGATGACGGCGCGATCTGCGAAGGCGCAGCTTGCGAAGCGTTCGCACGCATTACCTGTGGACCGGAGTCCCGCACCTTCACGACTCCCGTTCTTGGTCCGTCCGGAAAGCTCACGGTTCTGTCCGCCGACCGGCGCTCGATCGCGCAATCGATCGATGCCGCCGAATATCGCGTGATGGTGCCGGGCTGCTCACAACGAGAGCCGGGGGTCTTCGTCTGCGAGTCAATCGACGAGTACGAGCACTGTCGGACGCTGATGATCTCGCGCATGATTCATTCCTGCCGAATGGATCGAGCGCTCCAGGATATCGTCGCCGAGTCGCGGGCCGTGACTGCGGCGGAATACGAGCTGAGCGTCGAGTCTGACGCCGTTCTTCGGGTCAGGCCCGGAGAGCGCGGTCGGGGGCAGACTCGCGGCAACGCAGAGATCCGGGTTCGGTTCGACCCGCCGGCGACAGCTCAGGCTACGGAGTGCGTCGGACGCCGTTCCTATGTTTACTTCCCGACCGGCCCGGAAGGCGGGCGCCCGAGTATCGGCAAGGCCGATGATTGCGATGCGCCGCTGGAGCTGCGTGTCGAGCCGCACGAAGACGACTTGCTGCGCGCCTATGATCTTTGCGAGACGTTCGCCTCGTGGGGATTCGAGATCGAGGACTCGATGGACGTGCTGATCGCCGGCCTGTTCGAATTGCGCTCGACGGGCGCGTCGCCGGCTGCCCGCTTGATTGCGCCGCATCGCATGGTCAGTGCGCCGCTGAAGATCGAGTGCGGCGTCTGACGGCGACTCCGGGCCCGTCCGGGCCTTGCGCCGGCAGGTTTGCCGAGGCTCCGGCTCAGCGCTGAAACGTTCGCGCCGCCCGGCCGTTCAGCCGGTGTATTATTCCGGCGTTTCCGTAACGGAGCCGACGGATGGCCGACCTCGAAGCGCTCGACCTGAGGTGCATGTTTCACCCCAATACGAACCTCGCGGTTCACCAGCAGAGTGGTCCGCTGGTCCTGGACCGGGGTGAAGGGATCTTCGTCTGGGACAACCACGGCAACCGTTACATAGAAGGCATGGCCGGGCTCTGGTGCACGGCGCTCGGATATGGCGAGGAGGAGCTCGCGCAGGCCGCATACGATCAGATCAAGCGGCTGTCCTTCACCCACCTTTTTGCCGGCAAGAGCCATGAGCCGGGAATATTGCTTGCGGAAAAGCTCGTCGAGATGGCGCCGTTCGATGCGTCGCGCGTCTTCTTCGGGAATTCGGGGTCCGACGGCAACGACACGCAGATCAAGCTCGCCTGGTATTACCACAACGCCATCGGCAAGCCGCGCAAGAAGAAAATCATCGCCAGGCAAAAGGCCTATCACGGCGTGACGATCGCAACGGCCGGCCTGACCGGGTTGCCGCCGTTTCATACTCATTTCGACGTGCCGCTCGATTTCGCCAGGCACACGGATTGCCCCTATTACTATCGCAACGCGGAGCCCGGCGAGTCAGAAGAGGATTACTCGTCGCGACTGGCCGCGAACCTCGAGCAGCTGATTCTGGCGGAAGATCCCGACACGGTTGCGGCTTTCATCGCCGAGCCGCTGATGGGGGTCGGGGGCGTCCTGCTGCCGCCAGCCGGCTACTTCCGGAAGATCCAGGCTGTGCTCGACAAGTACGACATTCTTCTGATCGACGACGAGGTCATCTGCGGCTTCGGCCGCACGGGCAACACCTGGGGTGCACAGACGTTTCACATGCAGCCGACAACGCTGACGGCGGCCAAGAGTCTGTCGTCAGCCTACCTGCCCATCAGTGCCGTCATCGTGCCCGAGTTTCTCTACGAGCCGATCGTCAGGGCCAGCAGCGAGGTCGGGATGTTCGGCCACGGGTTCACCTATTCGGGCCACCCCGTCGCTGCGGCCGTGGCGCTTCGGACGCTCGAGATCTACGAGGAGCGGGGGCTCTACGACCATATCCGCAGGCTGACGCCGAAATTCCAGACGCTGCTCAGCGCGCTCGGCGATCACCCGCTGGTCGGTGAGGCCAGAGGCGTGGGTCTGGTCGGTGCCTGTGAGCTCGTCAGGGACAAGGAGACGAAACAGGCATTCGACGCCAGGCTCGCGCTCGGCGCCAAGTGCATGGGCTTCTGCCAGGACCGCGGGCTGATCGTGCGCGCGATCGGCGACGCCGTTGCGGTCTGTCCTCCGTTCATCGTGACCGAGGAGCAGGTCGAAGAGATCTTTGAGCTCTACAGGCTCGGTCTGGACGACACGCTCGAGTGGGCGCGCAAGGAAGGGCACATCTGAGCCCGCGTCCGCCGCCATATTTCAAGAACTCTTGAAGGAGACCACAGATGCTGTTTGTTGCGAGATTCACCGATAAGCCGGACATTGCCGAACGCCGCGCCGAGCTGCTGCAGGAGCACTTCGACTGGCTCGCCGCCAACGACGACAGAGTGCTGCTCGCAGGCTCCCTGCGGACAGACGTTGGTGGCGATTCGCTGGGCGGGCTCTGGATCATCGAGGCCGATAGCAAGATCGATGCCGAGCAGGTCTACCAGACCGATCCGTTCTTCGCCAACGGCCTGCGCGCCAGGGTCGAGGTTTTCCACTACGTCAAGGCGCACCCGGACAAAACGTCGGTTATCAGGGACCCCGGCAACTGATTACCGTCGACAGAATTCGCGAGTTCGCGCGCTCCCTGCCCGACGTGACCGAGGAGCCACATTTTCACTTCGCCTCGTTTCGCATCCACGGCAAGATTTTTGCGACGCTGCCGCCGAGCGACAGGCTCGTGCATATTTTCGCGCCCGAGGAAGACCGCATCGCTGCGATCGCGCAGGATCCCCACGTTTACGAAGAGCTCAACTGGGGCAAGCGCGTGGTGGGCCTGCGGGTCGTGCTCGAGCACGCGGACGCCGGGCTGGTCGAAGACCTGCTGCAGGCAGCCTACGACAGCAAGCGCGGGAACTCCCGGGAGTGACCGCGCCTGCGGGCGTCGCCAGGCTGTTCGTCGGGCTGCCCGTGCCCAAGGCCGTGGCCCGGATGCTGGCGCGGTTCGCCCCGCCGGCCGGGCAGGGCGTGCGGCCCATTGCCGCGTCCGACATGCACCTGACGCTGCATTTTCTCGGCAGCATGGAGACGGCGCCCGTCAGCGAGAGTCTGCATGCCGTCGCGGCGGCGGCATTCTCGCTGCGCCTCGAGCGCCTGGGCGTCTTCGCACCCCGCGGCCGGCGCCGGATCCTCTGGGTGGGCGTCGAACCCGCTGCTGAGCTGCTCAGCCTTCACGAGCTGACGGCCACCGCGCTCGGCGCCGTCGGCTACGAGCCCGAGCGGCGGGCCTACAAGCCGCATATCACGCTGGCGCGGCTCAGCGGCGAGGCGGCTCCGGCGGTTCTCGAGGCCTTCGAGAGCCAGCCGTTTGGCGACGCCGGCCACGAATTCCCCTGTCGTCGGTTCGCGCTCTACGAGAGCGTGACTGCGCCCGCAGGCGCTCGCTACCGAATCATCGAATCCTTTCCGCTGGGGGCAGCCGCCCGACCGGAATGATCCGGGCCGATTTCCGGTATCATTCCGGCCTTTCCGCCGCTGGGACCCGACGATGGGCTTTTCGACCAAACAGGTGCATGCCGGAGTCAAGCCAGACCCGATCACCGGGGCCATCCTGACGCCCGTCTACCAATCCACGACCTTCGTTCAGGATTCCGTCGACAAATACCTGTCGAAAGGCTATTCCTACTCGCGCTCGGGCAACCCGACGGTGGCGGTGCTCGAGGAGAAGATCGCCATTCTCGAGAACGGCGCAGCCTGCACGGCCTATGCGACCGGAATGGCGGCGATTCAGGCCGTGATTCAGGCGACGCTGAGCGCCGGCGATCATGCGATTGTGTCTGATGTGGCGTACGGCGGTACGTATCGCCTGTGCACGACGGTGTATGCGCGTTACGGCGTCGAGTTCTCGTTCGTCGACACGTCGGATCCCGCGGCCGTCAGCGCCGCCATCCGTGACAACACCAGGCTGATCCTGACCGAGACGCCGGCGAATCCGACGCTCAAGCTGACGGACATCCGCGCGATCTCAGGGTTAGCGAGCGAGCGAGATATCGTGCATGCGGTCGACAATACGTTCCTGACGCCGTTCTACCAGCGGCCGCTCGAGCTCGGTGCGAATATCTCGATCCACAGCACGACCAAATACTTCGACGGCCATAACGCGACAGTCGGCGGCGCCGTCGTCGCCGACAGCTCGGCGCTCAATGAGAGAATTCGCTACGTGCAGAACGCCGCCGGCGTGATCATGTCGCCCTGGGTCGCCTGGCTGACCCTGCAGGGCACGAAGACGCTGTCGATTCGCATGGAGCGGCAGTCGGCCAACGCGGCGGCGATCGCCGAGTTTCTCGAGGCGCATCCGAAGGTCTCGACGGTCCGCTATCCGGGGCTCGATTCGTTCCCGCAGTACGCGCTGGCGCGCAGCCAGGCGGATGGCTTCGGCGCGATGCTCTGGTTCGAGGTCGAGGGCGGGGTGACTGCCGGCAAGAAGCTCATGGACTCGGTCGAGCTCTGCACGCTGGCCGAGAATCTCGGATCGGTCGAGACACTGATTACGCATCCGGTGACCATGACCCATGCAGACGTTGAGGAAGCCGAGCGCAAGCGCGTCGGCATCACGGACGGGCTCGTGCGCCTGTCAGTCGGCCTCGAGGACGTGGAAGACCTGATTGCGGATCTCGAGAACGCGCTCGACAAGATCTGACCCGCGCCGTGTCGCGCGTCACCCGGATCTTCGTCTATCCGATCAAGTCCTGTCGCGGCATCGAAGTGCCGTCGGCCGAGCTGGCTTCGCGCGGGCTTAAGTTCGACCGGCGCTACATGCTCGTCGATTCCGACGGGCGTTTTCTGACCCAGCGGCGCTATCCGAAAATGGCCCTGATCGAGACTCAGATAAACGATGGCGGGTTCACGGTCAGCGCGCCGGGTCGCGAGTCGTTGGAGATTCCGTTCGGCATCGACGGGCAGACCGGCGAGACGTGCACGGTTCGCGTCTGGGCCGATCGCGTCGAGGCCACACTGGCCGATGCCGAGACCAACATCTGGTTCTCGGAGTTCATGGGGTTCGCCTGCGGGCTCGTCTACCTCGCCGACCGGCAGCACCGGGCCATTCCCAATGCGGCCGCGGCTTTCGATGACGAGGTCAGCTTCGCCGACGGCGCGCCGTTGCTCCTGGTCTCGGATGCCTCGCTCGCCGAGCTCAACCGGCGACTGCCGCAACCGGTTCCGATCGAGCGTTTCCGGCCCAATCTCGTCGTGACCGCCGACGAGCCGCATGCCGAAGATGAGTGGCGCTCGATCCGCATCGGTGCTGCGCGGCTCGATGTGGCCTGGCCTTGCTCGCGCTGCGTCATGGTGACCGTCGATCCCGAAACGGGTGCGCAGGATTCCACCGGCGAGCCGCTGCGAACCCTCGAGGGTTATCGCCGTCGCGATCGGGCCGTCTATTTCGGCCAGAACCTGATCCCGCGCGCGTCAGGCACCATAAACGTCGGCGCCATCTGTGCAATCGATGAGATAATCGAGTCATGAAAAAAGAAACGCGCGTCACGCACCAGCCCGAGGTGGCGTTGCCTGAGGGCAACCGCTCGCTGATCGGTCCGATTTACCGCTCGGTAAAGTTCACCTTTCCGACGATCGCTGACTCACTGACGGCCGAGGCCAGGTCGACTGGCTTCGAGTACACGCGCGACTCGAATCCGACGACGCGACAGCTCGAACTGTTATGCGCGGAGCTGCAGGACCGGGACGATGCGATTGCCGTCGGCACCGGGATGGCATCGATCTGGCTGGCCCTGCTCGGCAATCTCAGGGCTGGCGATCGCGTGGTCGTGTTCGTCGAGTCGTATCGCCCGACTCGCGTCGCCGCACGCAAATTCCTGCCGCGCTACGGCATCGAGTTCGACATGGTCAGCCTCCAGGATCACGAGGCGATCGAGCGGGCTTTCGCGAACGAGGCGACCAAGGCGATCCTGTTCGAGTCGCCGACGAACCCGATGCTGCAGGTTCCCGATATCGAGGCCATCTGCGAGCTGGCTGCAAGGCACGGCGTCGTGACGATTCTCGACAACACATTTGCCGGGCTGCATAACCACGGCCAGTATCCGATCGACTTCTTCGTCCACAGCCTGACCAAATTCGCCAACGGTCACGGCGACGTCATGGGCGGTGTCGTCATTGGCAATTCGGAGCAGCTGCGGCCGCTCAAGCCGCTGGCGGTCAACATGGGCGCCACCCTGGACCCGAATGCGGCGTACTCGATCCTGCGCGGGATGCGCACTTTTTTTCTGCGCTACGAGCGGCACTGTCGTAATGCACAGGCGCTGGCGGAGTATCTCGAATCGCGCCCCGAGGTCGCCGACGTCTTCTACCCGGGTCTTCCGGGCCATCCGGCGCACGCGCTCGCCGCGCGGCAGATGCACGATTTCGGCGGTGTGCTGAGCTTCACGCTCGAAGGTGCCGACGAGCAGCGGACCTGGGCGTTCATCGATGCCCTCGAGCTGCACGTCACGGCGTCGAGTCTCGGTTCGACCGATTCGCTCGCCGCCCCGGTTGCGCTCTATTTCGCTTCCGACCTGAGCGAGGAGGAGCGGGCCCGCGCGGGCATCACCCAGGCCACTGTCCGGCTGGCGGTCGGAATCGAGCACATCGACGACCTGATCGCCGACGTGGATCAGGCGCTCGCCGTCGCCTTTTCCTGAGGCCGCGCGGTTCGGTTTAGAATAACGCCCCCCGGGGGGGGGAATTCCTGAGGAGAACAACAATGTCTCGTTTTTTAGTCACTGCCTTGACGCTCATCGCATTGCCTTTCGGCGCGGCTTTCGCCCAGTTCGGTCCGCCCAGCCACGACTATCGTGCCGTCACGGTGGTCGAAGGCTTGCAGAACCCATGGGGCATGGCCTGGCTGCCAAACGGCGACATGCTCGTCACCGAGCGTGGCGGCGACATTCGCACGGTTCGAGATGGGCGGCTGCTGCGGCAACCGATGGCGAACGTGCCGGCGGTGAAGGCGTCGGGCCAGGGCGGCCTGTTCGACATCGTCCTGCACCCGGACTACGAGTCCAATGGTTGGGTCTACATCAGCTTTGCCAAGCCGGACGCCGCGAATAACGAGGCGACGACGACCGTCATTCGCGCTCGCATCGAAGACAATGCCCTGGTCGACATCGAGGAGATCTGGGAGGCCGACGCCTGGAGCAATTCGGCCGGCCACTATGGCGGGCGCATCGTATTCGACGACGAGGGCCACATGTTCGTCTCGTCAGGCGAACGCATGGCGCGTACCGTTCCTCCGCTCGATCAGCACCCGGCGCAGCAGGCCAGCAATCACTTTGGTGTCATCGTTCGTCTGAACGACGACGGCAGCGTGCCCGACGACAACCCGTTCGTCGGCCGGCCCGGCATCGCGCCGGAGATCTGGAGCTACGGTCATCGCAATCCGCAGGGTATGGCCTTCGATTCCCGGACCGGCATGCTTTGGGCGAGCGAGCACGCGCCGCAGGGTGGCGACGAGCTCAACCTGATTCTGCCGGGCAGAAACTATGGCTGGCCCGTGATCGGCTACGGCGCGAATTACGGGTCGGGCACCGAGATCCACCCCAGCCGCGATGCGGGCGGCATGGAGCAGCCAAAGGCGTTCTGGGTGCCCTCGATTGCGCCGTCGGGTCTCGCGATCTACTACGGTGACGACTTCCGAAACTGGAACGGCAACCTTTTCGTCGGCGGCCTCTCGGCCGACCACGGTCGCGTGTCGCGGGTCAGCGTTGACGAGAACGGCACCGTGACCGGTCGCCAGCCGCTGTTGATGCAGGAGTACCGGGTGCGCGACGTCCGCCAGGGGCCGGACGGTCTGATCTACATTGCTGTAGACAGCCGCGGCACAACGCAGACGACACCGATCGTCAGGCTCGAACCCGTCGACTGACTGGTCGCGATCGCCAAAGCGTTTGACGGTGCGCGCGCCGCTCAGATCAGAGCGGCTGCAGGCGGATTGAGCGGAACTCCAGGGCACCGGTTTCGCCCTGGAGGCCGATGAAACCGGTCTGGTTGCCGATGGCCTCGGCGCGGAGAATCTGCGCGCCGTTGAGCTCGGCGGACAGGCTCGTGCCTTCGACTCGGACCGTGATCGTCTGCCATTCACCGGTTGGCAGCGAGGTCTCGCGCGCAAGCGCTTCGTCGTACTCGGTCTCGCCGCTCGCCATGCCGTGCCGGAACAATCCGCCGACCGGCGGGAACGGGCTCTCGCCGATCGGGTTGCGCAGCTGAACCTGGTAGCTCTGGTTCGGCCAGCCGCGGACAAACTCGTTCTCGCCGAGCGCGCGGACGAAGATGCCGCTGTCGGCGTTGTCGGTCAGGAAGCGAAATTCGACGGTCAGCTCGAAGTCGGCGAAGCGTTCGGTCGACTTGAGCCAGCCCTCGGGCTCCGTGACTTCGAGCACGCCGTCGCGGAAGTTGAAATTGTCCTCGGCGGTATTCTCAATCGTCCAGCGTGTCAGGTCCGGGTCGAGCAGCTCGACAGGTTCCATCGGTTGTCCTTGCGCCAGTCCGGCAGCGAGCATCCAGATAAATGGGGTCAGACCCCTTTTCCTGAAAAGGGGTCTGACCCCTTTATTTGCTGACATCAGCGAGATACCGACGCGCGCGCCCCATGGCCATCATAGGAAAGTAATGGCGGTACATGTTGTAGTTGATCATGAAGCCGCGCTGCAGTTCGGTCCCCTGATTAATTCGGCGGCGGATCCTCTCGTTGCGAAAGTCGAGCCTGGCGCCGAAGCCGTAGCCGGGGAAGCCGGTTCCCGTGTAATGGGCCTCGTCCCAGCTGCCGTCCTCGCGTTGCGTTTCCGTCAGATAGGCGAGTCCGGCGCGGACATGCGAGACGTAGGCCTCGCTGCCGCTCGCAATCAGCGCGATCAGCGCCCATGCGGTTTGTGAGGCCGTGCTCGGGCCGGTGCCCCGCAGTCGGTCGTCCATGTAGGACGCGCAGGTCTCGCCCCAGCCGCCATCGCCGTTCTGATGTTCGGCGATCCAGTCGGCAGCGCGCTTGACGTGCGGTAGCGACGCATCTTCTCCGTGCGCCGCCAGTGCGGGTAACACGGCAGCGGTGCCGTATATGTGGTTGACGCCCCAGCGCCCGAACCAGCTACCGTCGGCTTCCTGCTCCGCGCGCAGGAACTGATAGCCGCGCTCGAGGGCTTCGTGCGTACGGTCGAAACCGAGGTAGGCCAGCGACTCGAGCACGTGAGCGGTGACGTCGGCCGACGGCGGGTCGAGTGCTTCGCCGAAGTCACAGAACGGGATCATGGTGATGATCAACTTGTCGTTGTCGCGATCGAACGCAGCCCAGCCGCCGCTCTTGCACTGCATCCCCAGCACCCATGCCAGTGCCCGGTCGATGGCCGACTTGACCTCCGGTCGATTGCGCACGGCCTGCGGCAGGCGCGCGAGCACGATAAGCGCGACGGAGGTGTCGTCGATGTCGGGATAATGCAGGTTGGCGCGCTCGAACGCCCATCCACTCGGCTCGAGCTTCGGGTTCTGGTGCACCCAGTCGCCCCGGTACCGGTTCTCGTTGGCCAGGAGCCAGTCGAGGGCGCGTTCCGTTGCCGCGCTCCACTCCTGCTCGCAGTCCTGCAATGCCATGAGCGTCAGCAGCGTGTCCCAGATCGGCGACTCACTCGCCTGAATGTGCAGGCTGCCATCGCGCTCATACGACCAATGCCGATCGAGTGCGTTGAGGCCCTCGCGCACGACGGGGTGGTCCAGTTCGTAGCCTTCGACGTTGAGCGCCATCAGGCTGTATATCCAGGGTGGCTGAATGCCGCCCCAGGCGCCGTCGGCATCCTGATGCCGCAGGATCCATTCGAGACAGCTCTGCACGGCGATACGGCGAAACGGCGTGAAGCCGATAGCCTGATAGACGTGCAGCAGCCGATCGGTCATCAGGAACAGATGCTTGAACGAGAAGACCGGGTTGTCGTGCGGTAACCGGTAGTCCATTTGCTCGCGGCCGTCGGGGAAGAGCTCGTCCAGACGGTTCTCGGCCGACAATGGACGTACGGCGCGTTGAGCAGACAGGATGGCAAGCGGGAGCAGCGTCGCCCGCGCCCAGCTCGAAAAGTTGTAGATACTGAACGGGAACCAGCGCGGGTTGGCGATCACCTCGGGCGGCAGGTTCGGCGTGCGGTTCCAGGGCCACTCGCCGATGAGGGCGAGCCAGTAGCGCGTGAACACGCGGATCTTGGGCAGGCCGCCATGAGCGAAGATCCACTCGCGGGCACGCACGAGGCGCTCGTCTTCGGGCGGAAACCCGACCGAGCGCAGCGCCGCATAGCACTCGACTGTGCTGTTGATGTCTCCGTCCGGGGCGTCGTGGTAGTTCTCCCAGGAGCCGTTCTCGCGCTGCGCCTGCAGAATCGTCGCGACGATGTCCTTCTTGCGCGGATGCTCATAGCCCAGGAAATGCATCGCGAGCAGCCACTCCGCCTCCATGCACTGATTGGACTCGAGCATGCCGACCCAGAAGCCCGCCGGATCCTGTTCCGCCTCGAGCCAGCCGACCGCGCGATTGATCGCATCGTCCAGACGAGGCTGGTTGTGGACGGCATAGGGAAAGGAAGCGGACATGCGGTTGTTCTTCGATGCGCTGCGGCGGCGGATTATCGCATATCCCGCCCGATGCCAACCGTTGCGCATAGAATTCGACTCATGCGATCGATGCGATGGTCAATTCTCCTTT
>DATCZB010000116.1:0-2649 GCA_036526155.1 Gammaproteobacteria bacterium | reverse complement strand
TCCGATCTCTAAAGAGAAAAAGACCATGCCCGCAGAGCTCTTGGACGGCAAAGCCGTTGCCAGTCAGATCCGCGCCGATCTCAGCGACCGCATCGCAGCGGTCAGCCAACGCCTCGGTCGTTCGCCCGGCCTGGCTATCGTCCTCGTCGGCGACGATCCGGCATCGGAAGTCTACGTCCGCAACAAGCTCAAGACCGCCGAGGAATCCGGCATGCACGTCTCGCTGACGCGGCTCGGCAGCGAGACGTCGCTTGCCACCTTGCTCGAGACGGTCGAGGGCCTGAATGCCAACAGCGAGATCGACGGCATCCTGGTGCAGTCACCGCTGCCGGCGGCCCTCGGCGACGACGCCGAGCAACAGGTTTTCGATACCGTTTCCGCCGCCAAGGATGTCGACGGCTTCAGCCCGATATCGGCCGGTTATCTGGCGCAGAACAGAGCGGGCTTCGTGCCCTGCACGCCGGCCGGCGTGATCGAGATGCTCGATCGCTGCAATATCCCGACCGAGGGCAAGCGCGCCGTCGTCATCGGGCGCTCCGAGATCGTCGGCAAGCCGATGGCGCTGCTGCTGCTCGGCCGCAACGCCACTGTGACCATCTGCCACTCGCGGACGCAGGACCTGCCGGGCGTCTGCCGCGAAGCCGACATCCTGGTGGCCGCCATCGGCCGTGCCGGATTCGTGACCCCGGACTACATCAAGCCCGGCGCGGTCGTGATCGACGTCGGCATCAACCGTGTCACGGATGCGGACCAGGCGCAACAACTCCTGCGGTCGAACCCGAAGCGGCTCGCGCTGTTCGAAAAGAACGGCTCGATCCTGGTTGGCGACGTCCACCCCGAGGTCGAGGCCGTGGCCGGCAAGCTGACCCCGGTGCCCGGAGGCGTTGGCCCACTGACGATTGCGATGCTGATGGCCAACACCGTTCGCGCCGCCGAGCTCGCGGCCGACGCCGGCGCCTGAGCTGCGCTATGATCGTAGCCATGCAGAGAAAGCTCGCAATCATGGCTGTTGCGCTCGCCGCAGCGCCTGTTGTCGCCCAGGACGAGGAGGTGCGGCAGGTCTTCATCGACGATGTGGCCCAGGTCCGGATCGAAACCTCTTTGGGCAACATCGTCGTCGAGCTCAATGCCGAGCGCGCGCCGATGACGGTCGAGAGCTTTCTGCAGTACGTGGTCGACGACTATTACGACGGCACGATTTTCCATCGGGTCGCGGCCGGGTTCATCGTTCAGGGCGGCGGGTATCTGGCCGACCTGACGGAAAAGCCGGCCGAGCGCACGGTGTTCAACGAGTCCGGCAACGGGCTCAGCAACCTGCGCGGCACGATTGCCATGGCCCGCACGACCGATCCGCACGCGGCCGATTCGCAGTTCTATTTCAACCTCGTCGACAACATCAATCTCAATCCGCGGCCGACGCGCTGGGGCTATGCCGTTTTTGGCGAGGTCGTCGAAGGCATCGAAGTCGTCGACGCGATCGGCGCCGTGCCGACGGGGGCCGCCGGTGAATTCGAGCGCGACGTCCCGATTCAGCCTGTCGTCATCGAACGCGTCGAGCTGATCCGCGAGTAGACGGCCCGTGGCCGTCCTGTTCATCTCCGATCTGCATCTCGATTCCGCCCGCCCCGAATCGATCGACGCCTTCGTCCGGTTTACGCGGAACGAAGCGCGCCAGGCCGAGTCGCTGTTCATTCTCGGCGACCTGTTCGAAGCCTGGATCGGAGACGACGACGACGCGCCGGGCCTCGTTCCGATCCTCGATGCCATCGCGGCACTGACGGGATCCGGAACGGATTGCCGCTTCATGCACGGCAACCGGGATTTCCTCGTCGGCGAAGCGTTCTGCGCCAGGACCGGCGTCTCGCTGCTCGCCGAGTTCGAGACGATCGAGCTGTACGGCGAGCCCGTGCTGCTGACTCATGGCGATCTGCTGTGCAGCGACGACGTTCGCTATCTCGAGCTCCGGCGCCAGCTCAGAGACCCTGCCTGGCAGCAGGATTTTCTCGGCAAGTCGCTCGACGAGCGACGCCGGATTGCCGCCAGCCTGCGTGAGCTCAGCCAGACCGAGATGGCCGCCAAGACGGAAGCGATCATGGACGTCAACGAGGCGACCGTCCGCGAGACGCTGCAGAAGTTCGGCGTGCTGACGCTGATTCACGGTCACACCCACCGACCGGCCCTGCACAGATTCGAAGTCGAGGGCGAACCGGCCACGCGTGTCGTGCTCGACGACTGGTACGGGCCGGGTGGTTACCTGACCTGGGACGAGGACGGCCCGCGGCGGATCTCGCTCGAGAGGCGCTAGATTCCGCCGGCGACGACCTGGACGCTCTCGTCGTCGAGCTCCTCATGACGCACCTGATTGTCACGCCTTGCCTTCACGGCATTCGCGCGACGGCGCTCGAGCTCACTGAGATAATCAATGGTGACATCGCCGGTCACGTATTCGCCCGAGAAGCAGGATGTGTCGAAGTGTCGGACGCTGGCACGCTCATGGCGCACTGAATCCTCGAGGTCCTTGAGGTCCTGATAGATCAGCCAGTCGGCGCCGATAATCTGCTGGACCTCTGCCTCGCTACGGTTGGCCGCAACGAGCTCCGACGCGGCCGGCATGTCGATACCGTAAACATTCGGGTAACGGACGGGCGG
>DATCZB010000115.1:0-5676 GCA_036526155.1 Gammaproteobacteria bacterium | reverse complement strand
GATGTCCGCATCATCGATTTCGGCATTGCTCTCATCAACGATTCGGATATATCACGAATCCAGGGCATCGCCGGCAGCCCGAGCTACATGTCGCCGGAGCAGGTTCAGTCGCACGAGATCACGCCGCAGTCGGATCTGTATTCACTCGGGGCTGTTACCTACGAGCTTTTGACGGGCTTTCGGCCGTTTCGGGCCAACAGTCTTTCGAAGTTGCTGCACCAGATCGTTTACGCAACGCCTGCGCCGATACATACACTGCGTACGAACGTTTCCGAGGAGCTCGAGAATCTCGTCTCCCGGGCGCTGCAAAAGGATCCTGCCACGCGGTTTGCGAACGGGCGCGAGCTGGCTGGTGAGCTTACGCAAATTTTTCAGCAGCTCCGCAGCGAAAATGACAAGATCGACCATCAGGAACGGTTCGATACGCTGCGGCGGCTCAAGTTCTTTCACGACTTCTCGCACTCGGAAATCTGGGAGATCCTCCGCGCCAGTGAATGGCGCGAATACCAGCAAGGCGACGAGATCATCCGTGAAGGAGAGATGGACGACCGCTTCTACGTCATCGTTGAGGGCGAGGTTACCATCCTGTCGGGGCGGCGGATCAACGGAACCATTGGCGCCGGCCAGGGTTTTGGCGAAACGAGTTACGTCCGCGGCGCCCGACGCACGGCCACGATTTCGGCGCAGACACCCGTCACCCTGCTCAGGGTCAGCTCCACGCTACTGGAGCAGGCATCGGCCTCGTGTCAGCTGCGCTTCAATAAGGTGGTCCTGCGTTCACTGATCGAGCGCCTGCAGGGCCTCGGCAACGCGGCCACCTGAACCGGGTTAAAGAAAAGGGGTCAGACCCCTTTTTCCAGAAATGGGGTCTGACCCCTTTTTTTATTCTGCTTCCGGCTCGAACGGCTCCGGCGTATCCGAGTCAGCGAGCAATATCTCGATCTTCTGCTCGGCATCCTTGAGCACCGACTGACATTGCCTGGTCAGCTTGATGCCGCGCTCGAATTCCTTGAGCGCCTGGTTCAGCGGCAGGTCGCCCTGCTCGAGCTTCTCGACGAGCTGCTCCAGACTCTCGAGCGTTTCCTCGAGCTTGCCGAGACTCAAATCCTTGTTGGCCATTGCAGGTTCCGCGATCGGGGACGGCCAAGCTACACAGAGCAGAGTTTGCGGTCAATTGATGCGGGTATTGGCTCGCGGTTATCTCTGGTTGACACGCCGCCGGCCAGCCTATAAATTTTTCCGTCGCTTTTAGACTTAGTCTAAACTGTCAGCGGTAACGCCAGAGAGATTTTTAGGAGAAACCAAATGGATCTAAAGGGCAGTCAAACAGAACAAAACCTGAAGGAAGCCTTCGCCGGGGAATCCCAGGCTAATCGTCGGTACCTCTACTTTGCCTCGAAGGCCGATGTCGAAGGCTATAACGATGTGGCTGCCGTGTTCCGTTCAACCGCCGAGGGCGAGACCGGTCATGCGCATGGTCATCTCGAGTACCTCGAGGCTGTTGGCGATCCGGCGACGGGCCTGCCAATCGGTGAGACGGGCGACAACCTCAAGGCGGCAATCGCCGGCGAGACGCACGAGTACACGGATATGTACCCGGGCATGGCCAAGTCCGCACGCGACGAAGGCTTCGATGAGATAGCCGACTGGTTCGAGACGCTCGCCAAAGCCGAGCGCTCGCACGCCAATCGTTTCCAGAAGGCTCTGGATAATCTGGACGGATAAACGATGACTTTGGCCAGGGGTCACCGCACTTTGGCGGTGACCCCTCGTGCCTCCCGGCGCCATCCGGCCGGTGGAGGCGTTCCCTGCAATCAGGGCCTGACCCGATAGGGAAGCTCGATGTCCACACGCGAAGGCAGTCTCGAAGCCCCCACCCGTCATCCGCTCGACTGGCGGTCGGACGAGTTTTACGACCAGGCGGCGCTCGATGCCGAGCTCGAAAGGGTTTTCGACATCTGCCACAGTTGCCGGCGCTGCTTCAGCCTCTGCAACGCATTTCCCACGCTGTTCGATCTCGTCGACGAATCGGAGTCGGGCGAGCTGGATACCGTTCCGAAGAGTGCCTACGGCGAAGTCGTCGAGCACTGCTACCTCTGCGACATGTGCTACATGACGAAGTGCCCGTACGTGCCGCCGCACGAGTGGAACGTCGACTTCCCGCACCTGATGCTCCGGGCCAAAGCGCGGCATTTCCGCGACGGCAAGACGCGAACGCGCGACAAGTTGCTGAGCTCGACCGATACGGTCGGCAAGATTGCCGGGATTCCCGTGGTGGCGCAGGCCGTCAACGCGCTGAATTCCATCGGGCCCATGCGGAGTCTGCTCGAGAGCACGCTCGGCGTGGCGCGAGACGCGCCGGTGCCGAAGTATCACAGCCGGTCGGCGCGGAAGCGAAACAGGTCGCGGATCGCAGGAACCGCGTCGTCCGAATCCGCCGGGCCGAAGCTCGCGGTATTCACGACCTGCTACGGTAACCGCAATCAGCCCGACATCGTCGACGATCTCATTGCCGTCCTCGAGCATAACGACATCGAGGTCTGCCTGCCGTCAGCCGAGCACTGCTGCGGGATGCCGAAGCTCGAGCTTGGCGATCTCGAATCGGTTGCGGCGCTCAAGGACAAGAACATCCCGGTGCTCTACGATCTGGTGCGCCGGGGCTGGTCGTTGACGGCCTGCATTCCGTCCTGCGTCCTGATGTTCAAGCAGGAGCTGCCGCTCCTGTTTCCCGATGACGACCAGGTGCGGGCGGTCGCCGACGCGTTCTTCGATCCGTTCGATTTCCTGATGCAGCGACACCGCGGCGGCGAGCTGAAGACGGACTTTTCGGGATCGCTCGGTCAGATCAGCTATCAGGTGCCCTGTCACCTGCGGGTCCAGAACATCGGGCTCAAGACCCGGGACGTGCTCGAGCTCGTGCCCGAGACCAGGGTCAAGCCGATCGAGCGGTGTTCCGGGCACGACGGCACCTACGCAGTCAAGCGCGAGTACCGCGAAATCTCGAAGAAGATCGCGCGACCGGTTGCGCGGCAGGTCGACTCCGCCGGTGCCGATCATTTCACCAGCGACTGTCCGATGGCTGCGGAGCAGATCGCGAGCGTAGCGGAGTCCGCCGAGGCGACGCATCCCATTCAGCTTCTGAGGCGTGCTTATGGCATCTAACGGATCGGCTCGCGGCCCGGTCAGGGTCGAGGATCTCTACTCGCTCGAGGAATATCATCGCGCTCGGCCCGAATTTCGTGCCCGCGTCCTCGCGCACAAGAAGAACCGACAGGTTGCCGTGGGGCCGAACGCCACGTTGTACTTCGAGGATCGGCTGACGATGCAGTACCAGGTGCAGGAAATGCTCCGCATCGAACGCATTTTCGAGGCCGAGGCGATTGCAGAGGAGCTCGAGGCATATAACCCGCTGATTCCCGACGGGACGAACCTTAAGGCTACGTTCATGCTCGAGTTCACCGATGTCGAGCAGCGCAAGGAGAAGCTCGCGGAGCTCTCCGGTGTCGAGGCGTCGTTATTTGCGCAGGTCGCCGACGGAGATCGGATCGCCTGCATCGCCGACGAGGATCTGGACCGGACCAGCGAGGACAAGACCTCGGCCGTGCACTTCGTGCGTTTCGAGTTCAGTGCCGGGCAGATCGAGGCGCTCAAGGGCGGCGCGCCGCTCACGTTCCTGATCGATCACCCGGCCTATTCGCAGCAATCCGATCTGACCCCGGAACAACACGCCGCACTCGTCGCCGACTTCGATTAGACTAAGTTGCCTTGAGGATCTGTGGGACGGCCTCGCAAACTCGCGAGGTCGAGTGATTCGAGTACTCGGTTGATGGCAAAGACGTATCGCGCCAGCGATATTGAGGTTCTGAGTGGTCTCGAGCCCGTGCGCCGGCGTCCCGGCATGTACACGGACACGACGCGACCGAACCACCTCGCGCACGAGGTGATTGACAACAGCGTTGACGAGGCGCTGGCGGGCCATGCCAGGCGCATCAAGGTAAAGCTTTACGCCGACGGCTCGCTCGAAGTGGCCGACGACGGGCGCGGCATGCCGGTCGATGTCCATCCCAAGGAAAAGATGCCCGGCGTCGAGCTCATCCTCACGCGCCTGCATGCCGGCAGTAAGTTTTCGGACAAGCACTACCAGTTCTCCGGCGGATTGCACGGCGTTGGCGTGTCGGTGGTCAATGCGCTGTCGAAGCAGCTCGAAGTCTGGATCAGGCGCGGCGGCGTCGAATACAACATGAGCTTTTCCGGCGGCAAGCGCCGCGGCAAGCTCGACAAGGTTGGCACGGTCGGCAAGGCCAATACCGGCACGACGATTCGCTTCTGGCCCGATCCGAAGTACTTCGACAGCAGCAAGTTCTCCGTATCGCGGCTCAAGCACCTGCTGCGGGCCAAGGCCGTGCTGTGTCCGGGGCTGCAGGTCGATCTCGAGATCGAGAAACCGAAGGAGAAGCAAAGCTGGTGCTACGAGTACGGTCTCGAGCAGTATCTTCTCGAGAGTCTGACCGATGCCGAAAGGTTGCCCGCCGAGCCATTCAGCGGAACACTGAGCGGTCCGCGCGAGGCGATCGACTGGGCCGTCGTCTGGCAGCCAGACGGTTCGGTCACGACCGGCGAAAGCTACGTCAACCTGATCCCTACGGCTCAGGGCGGCACGCACGTCAATGGCTTGCGAGCCGGCCTGACCGAGGCGCTGCGCGAATTCGCGGATTTTCGGGGCAAGCTGCCGCGCGGCATCAAGCTGGCGCCCGAGGACGTCTGGGAAGGCGTCAACTTCGTGCTCTCGGTCAAGATGCAGGAGCCTCAATTCGCTGGCCAGACGAAGGAGCGGCTTGGCTCGCGCGAGGTGGCCAGCTTCGTCTCGGGCGTCGTCAAGGACAGTTTCGCGCTCTGGCTCAACCAGCACCCGGAGACCGGCGACGAGATCGCGGAGCTTGCGATTGCCCACGCGCAGGCGAGGACGCGATCGGCCAGGAAGGTGACACGCAAGAAAGTCGTGGCGGGGCCTGCGCTGCCGGGCAAGCTCGCCGACTGCACCTTGCAGGAGCCCGAATTGACCGAGCTGTTCCTCGTCGAGGGCGATTCCGCGGGCGGCTCGGCGAAGCAGGCCCGCAACCGCGAGACCCAGGCCGTCATGCCTTTGCGCGGCAAGATTCTGAATACCTGGGAAGTCGATCCGGGTGAGCTGCTTGCCTCCCAGGAAGTTCACAACATCAGCGTCGCGATCGGGATCGACCCGGGCGCCACCGACTTGAGCGCCTTGCGCTACCACAAGATCTGCATCCTCGCCGACGCCGATTCCGACGGGCAGCACATCGCGACGCTGCTCTGCGCGCTGTTTCTCCGGCATTTCCCGGCGCTGGTCGAGCAGCGCCATGTCTTCGTCGCGATGCCGCCGCTCTATCGCATCGACGTTGGCAAGGCAGTCCACTATGCGCTCGACGATGCCGAGCGCGATCTCATGCTCGACCGGATCGAGGCCGAAAAGAAAAAAGGCAAAGTCACGGTCACCCGGTTCAAGGGTCTCGGCGAGATGGATCCGATGCAGCTCAGGGAGACGACGATGGCCCCGGAAACCCGGCGGCTGGTTCAGCTTACGATCGAGCTTCCAGCGAGGGGCAAGCCGGATCCGGCGTTCGAGATGCTCGACAAGCTGCTGGCAAAGAAGCGCGC
>DATCZB010000114.1:0-3662 GCA_036526155.1 Gammaproteobacteria bacterium | reverse complement strand
TGTGCCAACGCGTTGAATGCGCCGGATGCCGCGATTGCCGCGACCAGCAGGACACCTGTCCGCTTCATTTCGTGTTCCTCCCCCGTTCGAACGCCAAAAGTATACGCCTTCAGTTATCATCTGGTGAAAACAAGGGCAGGATCACTGCGTGAGGGGGGAAATCGGATGAATGGCCGGTCGAATCGGAACCTGCTGGCGACGGCCGTTATGCTGGCTGCTCTCGTGGCCCTGGCGGCGGGAAAGGCGTCGGCGCAGCCTGCTCGAATCGAAGGAAAACCTGACCTCAACGGCGTCTGGCAGGCGATCGGGACGGCCCACTGGAACCTCGAAGGCCATTCTGCCGAAGCGCTGCCCGACTTCTGGCAGCTTGGCGCAATCGGCGCAATTCCGGCCGGCCGCAGCATTGTCGAAGGCGGCAACATCCCGTATCTGCCGGAGGCATTGGCCAGGCGCGAGGAGAACCGTGCCGGCTGGCCGGCGAATGATCCGGAAGCGAAGTGTTACCAGCCGGGCATTCCGCGAGCGACGTACCTTCCCTATCCGTTTCGAATCGTGCAGGGCGTCGGCGATATCCTGTTTGCCTATGAGTTCGCGAGCGCCAATCGCGTCGTGCACATGGACGAATACGTCGAGTCGCCGATCGACAGCTACATGGGCTGGTCGAACGGTCGCTGGGAAGGCGATACGCTGGTTATCGAGGTCAGCGACTTCAACGGGCTGACCTGGTTCGACCGCGCCGGCAACCATCACAGCGATCAGCTCAAGGTCACCGAGCGCTATACGCTCCGCGGCGACAATCACATCGACTATCAGGCGACCATAGAGGATCCGAACACGTTTTCGCGGCCCTGGACGATATCGTTGCCGCTTTACCGGCGCGTCGAGGACCAGGCGCAGATACTGGAGTACAAGTGCGTCGAGTTTTCGGAAGAGCTGCTTTACGGACACCTCAAGAAGGTCGAAGAGGATTGAGGTCTATCTGGGAGACTGAACATGCGAATCAGGCTTATTGGTCTTGTAGTCGGCACCGCCGGTGCCGCCATGGGAGCGGGGCTCGCCAACGCCCATCACGCGTTTTCGGCGGAGTTCGATAACAACAAACCGATCCGGCTCGAAGGCACGGTCACGAAGTGGGAGTGGATTAACCCGCACGCGTGGATCAATCTCGATGTCGTCAACGAGGATGGGGAAACCGAGCACTGGCGTGTCGAGGGTGGTGCCCCGAACGCCCTGATTCGCCGCGGCTGGACCAAGGACTCCCTGCCGCCCGGCACCGAGATAATCATAGAAGGCTTCCTCGCCCGGGATGGCTCGCAGCGCGCCAGCGGTCAGGACATCACCTTTACCGATGGCTCCAAGCTGTTTGTCGGCTCGACCGGGATCGGTGCCGCACCCGGCCGCGGGGAAGAGTAGGCTGGCGACCTGAGGCTCTCGCCGCCCGCCTGATTTTCCGGGCATTGCCCGGTCCACGGCGCCGCGAGCCGCGTCGGGCTCGGTTGCGGGGATCTGACCTATACTTCCGATATGACTGAGGGAACGCACAAGGAAGCCTCGGGTCGGTTCGCCGACTTCGGATACGAGAAGGTGCCGCTCGAGGAGAAGAAGGCTCGCGTCAGGGGCGTGTTCGACTCTGTCGCGGCGCGCTACGACCTGATGAACGACGTGATGTCGTTCGGGCTGCACAGGCTCTGGAAGCGCTTCACGCTCGAGAAGGCGGGTCTAAAAGCCGGCCAACGCGTGCTCGACGTGGCCGCCGGCAGCGCCGACCTGAGCATAGGCATGTCGCGCAAGGTCGGTCCCAAGGGTCGCGTCATCGTCACCGATATCAATCAGGAAATGCTCCGGGTTGGTCGCGATCGCATGCTCGATGCCGGCATGACGGGCAACGCCGATTACGTCCTGGCCGATGCCGAGTCGCTGCCGTTCGCCGATCGTGCATTCCACTGTGTGACGATCGGCTTCGGGTTACGCAACGTCACGGACAAGGATCAGGCGCTGCGCTCGATGTATCGGGTCATCAAACCCGGCGGTCGCCTGCTCGTTCTCGAGTTCTCGCAGCCGAACCTCGGTCCGTTGAACGCCGTCTACGACGCCTATTCGTTTCAGATCCTGCCGCGGATGGGGGCGCTGCTGGCGGACGACGCATCGAGTTACCGCTACCTGGCCGAGTCGATTCGGCGGCATCCCGAGCAGATGAAACTCAAGTCGATGATGGAAGCCGCGGGCTTCGAGCGTTGCGAGTACTTCAATCTCAGCGGAGGGATAGTCGCTCTCCACGTCGGTTTTCGCCTCTGACGTCATGTTCTTGTCGCTCGGTCAGCGAATGCTCAATGAGCAGATAGAGTCGTCTACGGCAGCCAGGGAAAAGCTCGCCGAGCTCGACGGCAAACGCTTCGGCGTTACCGTTGCCGGCAGCGACTTTCGGTTTGTGGCCGAGTCTCTTGGCGGCAAGCTCTTGCTGTCGTCGGGTCCTGACCTGGCTGTCGACGTCGAGATTTTCGGTGGCGCAATCGATCTGTTGCGGCTGGCGCGCTCCGCGAGTCTCTCCGATCTCAAAGACATCGGCTGCAAGCTGAGCGGCGACATCAATGTCGCAGAAAAGTTTGCCGATCTCATGCGCCTTGCGATTCCCGAGCCCGAGGCGCTGGCCGCCGACTGGATTGGCGATATCCCGGCGCACGCCCTCGGCGAAGCCGCGCGCGGGATAGCCGGGTGGAGCTCGCGCGCTCAGAGCGCCCTAGAGCAGAATTTTGCCGAGTATCTGCAGGAGGAGCGGCCGACATTGATCCCCCCTGCGCTCGCAAAAGACTTCAGCGCAGAGGTGGATCGAATTCGTGACGACGTCGAGCGCGCCGAGCGCAGGATCGAGCGGCTCGAACGACGACTGAGCCGCAGCGGGCCCGAGTGATGCGCCAGATTCGGCTGTTTCTGAGGCTCATGGCCATCCAGCGGGCGCTCGTGCGCCATGGTCTGGACGAGGTCATCACGACCACCCACCTGTTCCGCCCGCTGCGCTGGGTCAACCGGTTCCTGGCTTTGGGCGGGCGTCGCAAGGGTCCGTTGGGTCGACGGCTCCGGCACGCGCTCGAGGAGCTCGGGCCGCTGTTCGTCAAGTTCGGCCAGGCCGTTTCCGTGCGCCGCGATCTTCTGCCGGAGGAGATCGCGAACGAGCTTGCGCTGCTGCAGGATCATGTCCCGCCATTCTCATCCGAGGTGGCTAGCGAGACGATCGAGAGTGCGTTCGGCAAGAAACTGGACGAGTGCTTTGCATCGTTCGATCGCGAACCTCTCGCGGCAGCATCGATTGCGCAGGTACATAGCGCGACGCTGAACGACGGTTCGCGCGTTGTCGTGAAGGTCCTGCGGCCGGATATCCACAAGCAGATTCGGGCCGACATCGAGGTGCTCCATGCGATGGCGAGGCTCGCCGAGCGCTACTGGGCGCACTCGAAGCGCCTGCGGCCCGTTGCTGTCGTTGCTGAGTTCGAGAAAACGCTGACGAACGAAATCGACCTGATGCGTGAAGCTTCGAACGCGTCTCAGCTCAAACGCAATTTCGCGGATTCAGAGCTGCTCTATGTGCCTGAAGTGCATTGGGACCTCTGCCGCCGCAATGTGCTGACGATCGAACGCATCGAAGGAATCCCGATCAGCGACACGAG
>DATCZB010000113.1:0-2544 GCA_036526155.1 Gammaproteobacteria bacterium | reverse complement strand
CTGAGCCTGCCGAGCCGTCGTTCTTCGGGACTCGAGCCGTCGCCGAACATGCGTTCGAATGCCATGCGCGGATTGATCTCGGTCGGCAGAGGCGTCTCGGGATCAGGCCAGGAGACCGAATTGGTGTAGGCGCAGCTGTAGCCCCAGTTGCAGTTGCCGCTGTTGTGGCTCGCGTCCTCGATTCCGAGCTGGATCGACGAGAGCAAGGTGTCGCGGCCGTGCTTCTGCGCGATCAGCTGATCGATGGTGACGCCGAGATACGGACTGACGGCGTCGCGCCGGGGGCGAACACCCGACAGGAACACGGCACCACGCGCATGATTCCCGCCGGGCTCCTCGGGCGTCGAGTAGGCAGCCGTGCAGTCCAGGCCGCTGATCAGGACAGTCCGGTCGCGAAAGGGCTCGAGCGGCTTGGTTATAAAGGAGAACTCGAAGTCCTTGCCCTCTTCCGTCGGGCTCCAGTAACCGGGCGAGGCACCATGCGGGTGCCAGATGCCGACAAAGCGCTTGACCGGCCTTGCTGCCGTCTGCGCCAGCGCCGTTGCGGCCGGCAGCATCGCATCGAGCAGCGGCAGAGCCAGCGTGACGCCGGCCCCACGCAGAAAAGTTCTTCGCGGCAGGTGCTTCTTGGTCAGAAACCTCATCATCAGTCTCCTGAAATGCGCGCCACGCTTGCCATGGCGGGGTCATCCGATTTTACTCTCATCCGAAACGGGTCGCTGTTGACAATTGCCATAACGAGCGACGAAAAACGGTAGCCGCCGCTTTCCGTCTCGCGAACGATCGAACGCACGACCGGCATGTCGAAGTGCTCCACGCCGCGGCCGAGCGCATACGTCATGAGCTTCTCCGTGAACATGCGCATGAACTGGGGCGAGTAGCCGACCAGCACCTCGCGCAGCTCGATCGGGCCGTTGACGCGCGTGCCGTCCCAGAGCTCGACGCCGGCGTCGATCGCGATCCCTCCCGCGCCACCATCGAGCGTGCGCCATTGCCCGTCGCCAGCGAAATTCTCGAGGGCGTATCCGATCGGGTCCATGATCCGATGACAGCTCGAGCACGGCTCATTGGCACGGTGCAGCGTCATCTGCTCACGCAGGCTGCGGATACCCCCCTCACCCTCGGACGGAGTTTCCTCGAGGCCCGGCACGTCCGGCGGTGGCTCCGGCGGCGGCGTACCCAGAATGTTCTCGAGCACCCAGACACCACGCTTGACGGGTGAGGTGCGATTGTTCTGCACCCAGGTCGTCGACAGGAAGCTCCCCTGGCCGAGCAAACCGCGGCGGTAATCGAGCTCCGGCCCCAGCTCCACACGCCGGAAATGCGATCCGTAGACATTGGGAATGCCGTAGTGCCGCGCCAGGCGCTCGTTGATGAACGTGTAACTGGCGTCGAGCATCTCGAGCATGCTGCGGTCCTCGCGCATGATGTGCTCGAACAGGAGCTCGGTCTCACGGGCGAATGCTTCACGCAATTCATCGTCCCAGTCGGGGAAAACGGTCTGCGCCGGTGCCGTCGTATCGAGATTTCTGAGATATAACCACTGCTGGGCAAAGTTCTCGACCAGACTGGCCGACTTCGGATCAGCGAGCATCCGCCTGACCTGCTGCTCGAGCACCTCGGGCTCGCTGAGCCGGTTTGCAGCAGCAAGCCCGATCAGCTCCTCGTCGGGCAGGCTGCTCCAGAGAAAGAACGACAGCCGCGAGGCGAGCTCGAGATCGGCTATCTGATAAATGTTGCCCGGGGCAACACTTTCCGGTTCACGCTCGACCCGGACCAGGAACCGGGGGCTGGCCAGCATCCGCCTCAGCGCAAACTCGATTCCATCGCCAAACGTCCCCTGTTCACGCCCCGCCTCGTAGAAGCCGAGCAACTGCTCGAGGTCGCCTGCGTCCACGGGTCGCCGGAAGGCTCGCGTCGCCAGCCTCGAGATAATTTCCCGGGCGCAGTCATCCTCTTCGGCCACGGTTGCCGGGCGACACGTGAAAACCGTGTCCAGACTGGCCGAGTCCTCGGGGCGGCTGGCGTTGAAAGGCCCTTCGACCCTGAGCGCACCGATAACGGGATAATTGGTCAACTCCTGCACACGCCCGTTTTCCAGCGACTTGCGGTCGAAGTGCTGCGCCACATCGAGGCTCGGGCGGTAGTTGGTCGCAACAAACGTTGCAGCAAGGTTGCGTGAGCCTGCCTTGACCGGCACCGTGACCGTCAGCTCGCCGTCCCGCTCCGAGTCCATTCCCGCGCTCATGCCCATCTGCGTGTAGACCCAGGAATGGACGCGGACGCCGTCGATGCTCAGTTCCAGCTGTTCGTCAGGGATATACGTGCCGACACCGAGGTTGCGGACAGTAAAGGTATATTCGCCATCGGCCGGGAACAGGTGGTTGACTGACATGCCGCCGCGCGTGCCGAAGGGCTGTCCCTCGATCCGGTAGACCTGCGAGCTGTCGGTTCGGGCGATGTATAGCGCCTCGGTCGGCGTCCGCCAGAAACCGACCGCCATGCGCGCAATCTTGGCTGCGGCGCTGTCATAGGCCTCGAGCA
>DATCZB010000112.1:0-3878 GCA_036526155.1 Gammaproteobacteria bacterium | reverse complement strand
CCCGAGATGGTCATCGGGCTCTACGACTGGGCCGTGATCGTCGATCATCAGCGGCAACGCTCGGTTCTCGTGAGCCACGGTCGTGATCCGCAGACGGCCGAGATCCGGGACGAGGTTGTCGTGCGCGTGAGCGACAGCTCGCCGAAGCCGCGGCCGGTGTTCGAGGTCGTGTCCGAGGTTTCTTCGAACTTCACTTACGCCGAATACTCGGAAGCGTTCTCGCGCGTTCAGGACCACATTCGCCGCGGCGACTGTTACCAGATCAACCTGACGCAGCGCTTCGCGGCGACCGTCGCCGGCGACTCCTGGAACGCCTACCGGAAGCTGCGCCAGACCAACCCCGCGCCGTTTTCGGCCTACGTCAGCACACCGCATGGCGAAATACTGAGCTCTTCCCCGGAACGCTTCCTGCACGTGAACGGCGATCGCGTCGAGACCAAGCCGATCAAGGGCACGCGCCCGCGCGCCGCCGATGCCGAGGCCGACGCCGGTCAGCAGCGCGAGCTTGCCGCGAGCGCCAAGGATCGTGCCGAGAACGTCATGATCGTCGATCTGTTGCGCAACGATCTGGGGAAATCCTGCGTGCCGGGCAGCGTCCGGCCCGAAAGGCTGTTCGAGATCGAGAGCTTCGCCCATGTGCATCACCTGGTCAGCACGGTTACCGGGCGCTTGTCGCCCGATCGGCATCCGCTCGATCTCGTGCGCGGCTGCTTCCCCGGAGGTTCGATTACCGGAGCGCCGAAGGTTCGCGCGATGCAGATCATCGACGAGCTCGAGCCGCATCGCCGCAGCGTCTATTGCGGCAGCATCGGTTATCTGGGCTTCAACGGCCGGATGGACCTCAATATTGCGATCCGGACCCTGCTTCGCGCGGGCGATTCGATCTATGCCTGGGCCGGGGGCGGGATCGTCGCCGACTCGAAGGTCGACGCGGAATACCAGGAGAGTCTCGACAAGGCCTCGGGCTTGCTCGCCGTCCTGTCCGAGTCACGCATCAGCGCCGCGGGCTGAGGCAGGCGCAGCCGGCCCGCGCAGCCGGCCCGCGCTCTAATCCCTAGACTGCACGTGCACCCAGCCGCGCCAGGCGCGGATGTGATCCGAGGTGTTGTGCACGCGCAGGATATCGACGCCATGCGCACAGAGCGCCATCGTGCTGCCGATCGTCACGAGATCGCGTTCCCTGGTGTCCTGCCCCGCGAAGCCTCGCATGAAGGATTTCCGCGAGTGGCCGACCAGCAGCCTGAGATCGTTGCCGCAGAAACGTCTGATCTCGCGCAAAAGCTCGAGCGACTGCAGCGGGTTCTTGCCGAAGCCAATCCCCGGGTCGAAGATGACGCGGTCGAGATCGATACCCTGCGTTGCCCAGGCCTCGATCTGCTCGTCCAGCCAGGTCTCGACCTGCCCGGTCGCGCTGCGTTCCGTGTCCAGCGTTTTCGCGGGGTCGGCCGGCAGGCCGAGATTGTGCATGGCGACGAACTCGGCGCCCGACGATGCCGCAAGCTCGATCATTGCCGGATCGGTCAGGCCGCCGACGTCGTTGACGATGTCGGCGCCTGTTTCGAGGGCCCGGGCGGCGACGTCGGCATGATACGTGTCGATGCTGATCTGGGGTCGCAGCCAGTCGCCGCGAAACTTGTCGATCGTTCGTGCCAGCACGGGCTCGAGCCGCTGCCATTCCTCGTCGGACGTGAGCGGTTGCGCACCGGGCCGGGTCGATTCGGCGCCGAAGTCGAGAATCTGCACGCCGTCGGACGCCATCTCGTCGATGCGCTGCTCGACGGCCTGCCAGGACTCGTTCTGGCCGCCGTCGGAGAAAGAATCCGGCGTGAGGTTGACGATGCCCATCCACAGCGGAATGCGCCGGCCGTGTTGTCCGCTCAACTGGCGCGGCGTCTGGCCCAGCCCCGGGATCTGAAGCCGCGGCGCCAGCGCTGCGAGCGGCGTCAGGACAAAGCCGCGTTCCGCAATGCCCGGGTGCGGGATGCTCAGGTCGTCCCGCGCGAGAATCGCATCATCGAAGACCAGAATGTCGATATCGATCGGCCGTGGTGACCAGCGCCGCGTGTCGTTCCGGCCGAGCGACTGCTCGATCTGCTTGATGCGGCCCAGCAGCGCCTCGGGGTCGAGCGTCGTCCGGCACTGGGCAACGAGATTCAGAAACGGCGAGTTCCAGTCGCCGGGCGCTGCAGGCGGCAGCATGGCAGGCGACTCGACGACCGGCGAGACGCGCTCGATCGTGATGCCGCAATCGGCGATCCGGGCCAGGGCCGTGCGCAGATTCTGGCGTCTATCCCCCTGATTCGAGCCGAGGCCCAGGTAGATTGCCATTCTGCGCTTGTACCCACGATCCGAACACTTACAATCGGCATTCTAACCAGAACCAAGAAAGCCAGAGGTATCTCGCTGATGAAGACCAGAGCAGCTGTGGCCTGGGAGGCCGGCAAGCCCCTTTCGATCGAAGAAGTCGATCTCGACGGCCCGAAAGAGGGAGAAGTGCTCGTCCGGCTCGTGGCAACGGGCGTTTGTCACACGGATGCATTCACATTGTCCGGCGAGGACCCGGAGGGCGCTTTTCCCGCCATCCTCGGTCACGAGGGCGGCGGTGTCGTCGAGGAAATCGGCCCGGGCGTGACGAGCGTCGCTGTCGGCGACCACGTGATCCCGCTCTATACGCCCGAATGCGGCGAGTGCAAGTTCTGCACCTCGGGCAAGACCAACCTGTGCCAGAAGATTCGCGTCACGCAGGGGCAGGGCGTGATGCCGGACGGCACGAGCCGTTTCTCGCATAACGGCAAGCAGATCCTGCACTTCATGGGCACGTCGACGTTCTCCGAGCACACCGTGCTGCCGGAGATCTCGGTGGCCAGGGTCAACAAGGAGGCACCGCTCGAGAAGGTCTGCCTGCTCGGTTGCGGCATCACGACGGGCATCGGCGCCGTGCTGCACACGGCCAAGGTGGAGCCGGGTTCGACGGTGGCCGTGTTCGGTCTCGGCGGTGTGGGCCTGAGCTGTATTCAGGGCGCGGTCATGGCCAAGGCCAGTCGAATCCTTGCGGTCGACATCAATCCCGACAAGGAAGAGATGGCGAAGGCGCTCGGCGCGACGGATTTCGTCAATCCGAAGGATTACGATGCCGCAATCCAGGAAGTCATCGTCGATATGACGGATGGCGGTGTCGATTACTCGTTCGAGGCCGTCGGCAACACGAATCTGATGCGCGCCGCGCTCGAGTGCTGCCACAAGGGCTGGGGCGAGTCGACGATCATCGGTGTCGCCGGCGCCGGGCAGGAAATCTGCACCCGGCCGTTCCAGCTCGTCACGGGCCGCGTCTGGCGCGGCAGCGCTTTCGGTGGCGTCAAGGGCCGCAGCCAGCTACCGGGAATGGTCGATCAGTACATGCAGGGCCAGATCAAGGTCGACGAGATGATCACCCACACGATGGGGCTCGAGGACATCAACAAGGCCTTCGACCTGATGCACCACGGCGAGAGCATCCGCTCGGTCGTCCACTTCTAGAAAAAGGGGTCTGACCCCATTTTTTCTAGCGGTTGAAGCGCATCGTCACGCCGGCGTAGAAGTTGCGGTCCGGCGCCGGCTCGAAGAAGCGACCGCCGAAGGCGTTGATCCTGACGTTGGCGTTGTAGGACTCGTCGAACAGGTTGTTGATGCCGATGAACGGCGAGATCTGCATCGACCCGGACTCGATATCCTTGCCCAGGCGCAGATTGGTCACGACGTAGCTGTCGTTGATGACCGAGTTTGCGTTATTCGTGTACTGATCCCCGACATACAGGGCGTCGAACGAAGCGAACCAGTCCTGTGATCCCGAGTAGACGAGCTCGAAAAACGCGACGTCCTCGGCCGTTCCCGGGATCGTG